>NZ_CALPCY010000010.1:0-133744 GCF_943193115.1 Otoolea muris | reverse complement strand
GGCGGATGGGAGTATATCAACGGCTACTGGTATTATTTCAACCTGGACGGCGTGATGCTCACAGGCTGGCAGCAGATCGGGGATCAGCGATATTTCCTCCACGGGGAGGGCGCGATGGCCGTGGGATGGACAAGAATCGATAATAAATGGTATTATTTCTATACGGCGGCGGATCAGGGCCACACGGAAGGGACGATGATGGGCCCGGGCTGGCAGGTCGTCGGCTCATGGCATTACTATATCAATGCGGACGGCTCCATGTATACAGGATGGCTGGAACAGAACGGGAAGTGGTATTATTTAAACGAGCTGGACAACAGCATGCAGGGCGCGATGTTCACGGGCTGGATGAAGCGGGATAACGCGACTTATTACATGGATTCCAACGGGGAACGCCTGGAGGGCTGGTACGAGATAGACGGGAGCTGGTACTATTTCTACCCCGGCACAGGAGTGATGGCGGTGAGCACGAATATTGACGGCTTCTATGTGGATGAATATGGAGTGATGAGATAAAGAGCGGCCGCGGTATCTTCCCGTGCGATGCAGACGGGCGGGTAAATACCGCGGCTGGACGGTTGCCAAATATAACGTGATAGTTGTTGGGCAGGAAAGGATGGGAAAGTTGAAGAAAAGAGGAAATGTGGCAGCGTTTTCCCGGCGCATTTGCGTAAGCCTTGCGCTGGCGGCGTGTTTTCTGGCATCGGGCGGGACAGGGACGCATATAGATACATATGCCGCGGAGTCCAGTGTGATAGAAAGCGTGAGCATTACATTTAAAAGTACGTACGGGGAGCCGGAGGAGATCATTGATCCCGAGATCACGGCAGGCGGGGGCAGTTATTCCATCGGGGATATCCAGTACCGCACCGAATATGAGAAGTGGAAGCCCGGAAAAAAGGTCCGGGTAGAGATTACGCTGGTAGCGGAGGACGGGAAGTATTTTCCGGTATCCTTAAACCGCTCCAAATGCAAGGTGAGCGGAGCGGAGTACGTGTCCGCCAAGGCGCTGGACGATTCGAGCCTCCAGGTAAAGGTGGATTATAAGCCGGTCACCGTGCTGGGAACGACGGAAAAAGCGGGCTGGAGCAGCCGGAGCAAGAAAAAGGCATCGTGGAAGTCTGTAAGCGACGCGCCGGGCTATACCCTGACGCTTTACGGGGACGACAAGGTAGTAAAGCGCTTAAACGTCGAGACGAACAGCGCGGATCTGTCCGAATATATGACGGATCTGGATAAGACTTATTATTATGAAGTAAAAGCGGTTCCCATCACATCGGAGCAGAAGAAATACTTAAAAGAGGGGGCGTATGTCACTTCCACGGATCAGGAATTTGACTGGGACGATTACCAGAGGGAGGAGGCGCGCACTCAGACTCCGGGCGACGGCGGAGCGGTGAAGGGCGACAGCTACGTGCTGCCGGACGGCAGCAGGGCCGTGAATTCCTGGAAAAAGATCGGCGAGACATGGTATTACTTTGACGGAGCCGGCAATAAAGCCAAAGGCTGGGTTCTCGACGGCCCGACCTGGTACTATATGGATCAGAACGGCGCCATGCAGACCGGCTGGCTTGACCTGGGAAACGGCGCGAAATTCTTTTTGAATTCAGACGGCGCGATGCTGACCGGGTGGATCCAGCCTGCGCCCGGCACATGGTACTACATGAATCAGGACGGCTACATGCAGATCGGCTGGATTCAGGTGGACGGGAAAAGCTACTACTTAAACGGCGACGGAACCATGGCCTTTAACACAACCGTAGACGGCCGGCCGCTGGGGCCGGACGGGGCGGCCTTACAGTAAACGCAGGGGCATCCGGAATATATCCGCGCTGGCTGTGCGCATATGCGGCGGCATCGGAAAGGAGTTTTATAAAAAATGGGTTTGATAACATCAGTATCAGAGGCGAACGCCCTGCTCGGAAGGACAGAGGACTCGAAAAAGAAGACAGGCTCTGCCGAAAGCTTTAAGAGCGTGCTGGGCGGCAAGATCTCCGGGGTTTCGGAGGATATGGACGCCATCTTCGAGGATGCGGCAAGCTGCTTTGGCCTCTCCTCCAGGCTTTTGAAGGCAGTGGCCAAGGCAGAGTCGAACTTTAACCCCAAAGCGCTCTCCAAAGCGGGCGCCATGGGGGTGATGCAGCTTATGCCGGCCACGGCCAGAAGCCTGGGAGTTTCGGATCCGTATGACGCGCGGCAGAATATCATGGGCGGCGCGAAATATCTGAAAGAAAATCTGGACCGCTTCGGCGACGTGCGCCTCGCGCTTGCCGCCTACAATGCGGGACCGAACAGTGTAAAGAAATACGGCGGGGTTCCGCCCTACAGCGAGACGCAGAACTATGTAAAGAAGATTATGGGTTATCTGGGCGGCGATACGCTGTACGCGAACCGGAGCGTTACCACAGGGGGCAAAAGCAGCAGCCTGTCTTCAGCCGCGCAGATCTATGCGATGAGCAGTATGAGCGGCGCGTCCCGGATTGGCGGCCTGGGAAGCGGGAGCAGTTCGGGAAACTCGTCCTCCTTCGGGCTTGGAGGTATGTCGGGAATGTACGGGCTTGGATCGGGGAGTATGTATGGGCTGAGCGGCCTTGGCGGGACATCCGGGTATGGGCTCAGCGGCCTGTACGGCGGGGGCCTGTCCTCTTCTCTGTACAGCGGGTTGGTGATAAGCGAGGATGAGAATACGGTGACATTGGATAAGGAGACGTACGCCAGCCTGATTCAGATGCTGCGGATTCAGTCTATGATGAATGCAGGCAGGGATGTGGGGGCGCTGACCTTATAGCGCGGCAGTTATGTTATTTTATGGAAGAAACAGATGTATATTGTCCTGCGGCGGTTTCCGGCGACTGGCTGGTTTGAACCGCCGCGTTTTATAATATATGCAAGAGGAGAAAGACGAAATGGAAGTGTTTAAGGAGTTTTTTGAGCATCTTGACTGGCTGGTCGGCTATTCAGAGAATAAGAAGCTGGTTCTGTGGGGATATGGGAGAAGCGGCATATTTTTTGAAAAGATACTGATGCAGAGATACCACCGTCGGCCGGACTGTATCATAGACGACGCATTGTGCCACACATATGTGCAGCTACCGGAGCACCCAATCTACTGCAGGGATGTTCTGGACTACTATGATCCGAGTGATACGGTTATATATCTGTGTATGCTGGGCATGGACGCAGGATTGTCGGACGTGAACGCAGAGCTTGTGCGGCGCGGCTACAGGGAGGAGATGAACGTGTTCAGCGTCAGGCGTTACGAGCTGGGCTCCTACAATAAAAAGGGTCTCTGCTATGAGTCGTTTTTGCAGTACCAGAAGGGGTTTGATCTCGTGGACGGCATCAGCAATCCGCTGTCTAAGTCCACGTGTAATCAGGATGCGCACGGATTTACTTCCATTGATATGATTGATCTGCTTTCTATTCTTTCAGATATGAATCTGGATGGTGATTCGGCGTTTTTTGATTATGGCTGCGGAAAGGGGGCGGCTGTCATGGCAGCCCTGTTTGCAGGCGTAAAATGGGCCGGCGGGATCGAGATGAACCGGAACTTATATCATATTGCGTGCGATAATATTGCGAAAACAGAAAATTTCATTGGGGGGTGGGTATAATACCAACATAATGCGCGGGAACGCAGCGCTGCTTGAGGAGATTGACGAATACGATATCTTTTACTTCTACAGCCCGTTTGCGGGAAAGACATTTAAGCAGACGATCGGACAGATAGAGCGCTCTTATGTGAGAAAACCAAGAAAAATACGCATCCTCTATACAAATCCGAGATGCCATTTTTCCGTTATTGAGAGCGGGATCTTCAGGCTGGATAAGCAGTTTGTGATACAGACCCGGTATCCATGTGCGAATTTATATGAATCATTGTGAGTAATTTCCAGACTGAGCTTCCGGATTATTTTATGCAGGTCACACATTCGGGTATAGGATGAGAGATATTCTTGAGTCCCGCGGGCAACGAATCAAGAGGGCATGCTTGCATGCATATTTGGCGACTGCCATGCAGCGAGGATGTTGACTTAAACGGTTAAGCATACAGAAATATTAAGGGGCCTGTCATTTGACAAGCCCCCGGTAAAGAAGCTACTCGTTTTTAAGCGGTGGCTGCTGGTACAGCTTGCGTTCTATCTGTTTTTTCTTTTTAGCGAGAATTTGAAGCGTCCTTTCCGCCTTTTCTTCCGTTGCCACTTCGGTGATCTCTTCAATCAAAGACAGTTGATCAAAAAGATAACAATTGAGTTCCTTTTCGTTTGTGGGCATACTGTCTCAACTCCTTTTCGCTTTCTGACAAATTGCTTGTATACTCATATTATAGCATGATTCATGATGATCTTCTATGATAAAAGTGATTTCTTGCATTCCCCTGTTTTACGTGTTATTATTAATCCAAGCGGAGGCCGGATTTTTAGTAAGGAACTGTCAAAAAATAACTTTTCATATTGCTTGTTTTTTTCTCCGATAGTACCACTCAAAAATCAGTTACATAGCCCACTATGCGCCTGATTTTTGAGTGGCGCTCCCGAAGAAAAATCCTGCGCACTATTGAAAAGTTATTTCTTAACAGTTCCTAATTTCTGACATTCATTGAAGCTATGAAAGACGATGGAATCGAACAGGCTGACAAAAAATAAAAGCACAATATGTTGCAGGGTATTGTTTAAATTATGAACAAAAAATGCATACAGGAACATGGAGGGTATGAGAATGAATCCTGAACAGATCGCACAAAACCAATACAACATTTTGACCTCCTCTGACGATGTCTTAATCCCTCAAATAGCGATTTCGCTTACTGCTATAGCAAGGAATTTAAGTCATGCGTCTATTGATTTCTACCTACTCTACAGCCGGATAAGCCCTGAAAATATACAGATGCTTTCCAAACTATGTAACGGCTATGGGAATATCGTGTTTCACGAAATTCGGGTGGAAAACCCTGAAGACTATGATCCGTTTGTGCAGGCAGGGGGATGGCAGCGTGAAACATACTATGCTCTCTGCGCTCATCGTTTGTTGCCGGAGACGATGGAACGAGCGATGTATCTGGATGCGGGTGATACGCTTGTAGTGGGTGATATCGCGCCGTATTATGCTTGCGATTTTGATGACAATTTTCTTATTGTGACAGTACAGAGATATAAGAATGAGAATGGCCTGGCAGCCCCGATTTCTGCAGAAGATATAGCCAATCCTGCATTTTTACCCGGTATTTTGAAGGGATTGTTTAATTCGGGGTCTTATATATTAAATCTCAAAAAGATGCGCGAAGCAGGCGTCGATCTGTCTTGGTATTGTTCCTTTACAGAGTATCTTCGCAATCTAAAGAGCAGCCTCTGCCCAGATTGCGAAGCGGAAGAAACAGTCTATTTTGGGGATCAGGGACTTCTTTCGGCAGCGTTTATCGGATCGCTTAAATATTACGGTTATCCTGAGATAAAGGATCTGTGGTACTGCCCGTATAATTTCTGTATTGGATATTATGACTACAATGTCAGGAAACCGGACTACCAGCCGGCGGTTCTTCATTTTGCCGGCGTCCCGTTTAAACCATGGAAAGCAGAATATCCGATTTTTCCGGAGCGTTTTAAGACAACAGGGGGGTTGAGAAAGTTAAGCGAACTGAAGCCAGGGCAGATCGAATACTATTTCCTGTGGCTTGAATATCTTTTTCTCACGGATAAGGCTTTAAACATATTGGGTATTTAAAGGCTTTGCCATATACTTTAGCAATGTCAGTCCGAAATCAGGCGTGTTGTTCACAAGTTATTTCCGGACAGTTTCTTATGCTTTTGGCAAATCCGCCGATAAATCTATATATAAGAAAGAATTGAGGTGAAGACAGATGCGGATAAAGACAAATGTGGCAGGGATCAACTCAGCCCGGAACCAGGGCATCAACCAGATGGGGATGAATAAGTCGCTCGAAAAGCTGTCGTCCGGCTACAAGATTGTCCGCGCCGGGGATAATGCCGCGGGCCTTGCTCTTTCAGAGGGGATGCGGCGTCAGATATATGGCCTTGATCAGGCGATGCGCAATACCAACGACGGCATCGGCCTGGTGAATACAGGAGAAGGAGCTCTGACAGAGGTACATTCCATGCTCCAGCGTATGAATACATTAGCTACGGAGTCTGCGAACGGAACCTACAATGACACGGCGCGAGAATCGATCACGGAAGAGATCAGCCAGCTTCTCAGCGAGATAGACCGGATTGGGGCAAGCACGGATTTTAACGGGATACCGTTATTTGATTCTTCCAAAGGCGCTATTACCGGGAAACCACCGGTGCAGGGAACGGTACCGGGCGCAGAGATCCAGCTTCAGATCGGGTGTTCGGAAGAGGAGACTCTGGCGGCCAAGAGGTTCCGGTTAGGCCAGGATGGCCTGGCTATTTCCGATATTAAGGTTGACAGCGTTGGAAACGCGAATGCGGCGATGCCGAAGATCGAAGATGCAATCCAGGCCGTATCGCTGATACGGAACGAATACGGTTCCATTTACACCCATCTTGAGCACACGCACAGGAATCTGTCGGTCAACAAGGAGAATCTCCAGGCTTCGGAGAGCTATATAAGGGACACCGATGTGGCGGAGGAATATACAACCTATACGAAAAATAATATCATGCTCCAGGCCGCCCAGTCGATTATGACCCAGGCCAACGCGATCCCGCAGGGCGTCCTGAACATGCTGCGGTAATTTTGGGGCGCTGAGGCGGTAACGCGCCGCCTTCCGGCAGGGAGCAGCACAGGCAAAAGAATCATGAAAAAAGTGCCAGAAAACCCTTAAGAATAATCAAAACCCGACGATAAATAAAATGTAAGTAAAACAAATATACTTGTTTTCAAGCTTTTCTCCTGATACAGGGCCCGTATAGGAGAAAACGGCAGGAACAAGGATGTGCCTGCCGGAAAAGAATTAAAACAGGAGGCAAAATATATGATTATACAGCACAACATATCAGCCATTAACTCTTACAGAAACTTAGGCATCAACCAGGACGGACTGAGCAAGAACTTAGAGAAGCTGTCTTCCGGTTACAGAATCAACCGCGCGGGCGATGACGCTGCCGGCCTTGCTATTTCTGAGAACATGAGGCGTCAGATCGGCGGCTTGGATCAGGCTGCTACGAATGCAAAGGACGCTATCGGCCTTATCCAGACCGCTGAGGGTGCCCTGACAGAGACCCACTCCATGTTACAGCGTCTGAATGTTCTGGCAACCCAGGCTGCGAACGGTATCTATAATACCACAGCATACTCGAATATCAAGGCTGAGGTAGACCAGCTTAATGCAGAGATTAGCCGTATCGCTAATAACTGTGATTTCAACGGTATTAAGCCGCTTAAAACGGATGCTAAGATGACCTTCCAGATTGGGCCGAGCAAGGCTGAGACATTGACGGTTTCAAAAGCAACGATGACGGCAACTGCTCTTAGTATCACCACCCTGAAATACACGAGTGTAAGTGGCGGTAATGCAGCGCTCAGCAAGATTGAAGCTGCTATCAATAAGGTTGCTACCCATCGTGCTAAACTCGGTGCCGCCCAGAACCGTCTGGAGCACACCTACAATAACCTGAAGGTAACGTCTGAGAATATCAGCGCTGCCGAGAGCCGTATCCGTGATACTGATATGGCGAATGAGATTACTGCTTTCACGAAGAATAATATTCTTCTGCAGGCAGCTCAGTCCATGCTGACTCAGGCTAATGCCGCACCGCAGGGCGTTCTGAGTATGTTACAGTAACAAATCAGTCAAGTGTGAAAGCGTCTTGAGAGCTAAGCATCAGACATATAAGAAAGCCATTTCAAAAGCGGAAAGCCTGCGAAATGGCTTTCTTTTTGTCCGGAAGCGCCGCCCTCTCCTGACAGGAGGTGGAACATGCGGGTTTCACAATGCATGATCGTAAAGAATGAGGAAGCGAATATAGAGAGGGCCTTAAGCTGGGGAAAAGGCTTTGTCTGGGAACAGATTGTGGTGGATACGGGGAGTACGGATCGGACGGCGGAGATCGCAAGATCCATGGGCGCTTCCGTGTATGAGATGGAATGGGCCGACGATTTTGCGGCCGCGAGGAATTTTGCCATAAGCCTTGCGAAAGGGGACTGGATCGCCCTTTTGGACGCGGATGAATATTTTGCCCCGCAGGATGTGAAGACACTGGAGTCTCTTTTGTCTCAGATCCATGGAACCGGAACCGAAGCGATCGCAGCCGCATGCGTCAATCTGAATGAGAAGGGAACGCCCGGAGGTATCGCGACACAGATACGGGTATTCAGGAATAAACCGGAACTGCGTTACAGGAGGCGTATCCATGAGCAGCTCCTCGCGGAGGAGGGGAGGCGGCCTATACGCGTGCTGGATGCCACAAAGGAGCTGTCCATGTTCCATACCGGGTATTGCGGGGAAGCGTATCAAAAGAAGAATATCAGCAAACGGAATCTGGCCCTTCTGCAAAAGGAGCTGAAGGAGCGCCCGGGAGACAGCGAGATATTGGGATATCTGGGAGATGAGTATCACTCAGCCGGGCAGAGTGAGAGGGCGGCGTGGTATTACCGGCAGGCCATTGAGGCGATGCCGCCTGTGCTGGATGAGCTGGATGCCAGGAGCGCCGCCACCTTTGCGCATTTATTGCAGATCCTGGGGGACAGGCATGCGCCGAATGAGGAGATTGGCCGGGTTTACAGGAAGGGAGCGGAGCTGCTTCCCGGAGAGGCGGATTTTGATTATATCGTCGGCCGCTATTTTGCCTCACAGGGCGAGTATGCAAAAGGGGCTTCGTATCTGGAGCTGGCTTTTGCCAAACTGGAGCGTTTTGGGACAAACAACCGCTCTACGAGCCTTCAGGCTGGTATCCAGGATGCTTACGAGGTGCTGGCGCTCTGTTATCTGAACCAGGGAGAGCTTCAAAAGGCGGTTAGCTGCAGTATCTCTGTGCTGAAATACGCGCCCCATTCCATAACGTCTCTGATCGTATTGCTGAGATGCCTGAAAGGGGATGGGGCAGATCCCCCGGCGCCTGCGGATCAGGCGGCGGCATTCCTAAGTAAGCTGTACGATATGAAAGCCCCTGCGGACAGGCAGATACTTCTGACAGCGGCAAAAGAGCTTGGTTGGCCTGGCCTGGAGAAGGCTTTGGAGGCTTTATTGTAATAGTTCAGGTTGCTGAACGGCCGCCCAGGACGTTTCGGGCGCTCATCAAAATATCCGGAAAGGAGAACGGCGTGTATGACAAAGGTGATAACCTATGGCACATTTGACCTGCTCCACTATGGTCATATCCGCCTGCTGGAACGGGCGAAGGTATTGGGCGATTATCTGATCGTCGGAGTGACGGCTGACGATTTTGACAAGCAGCGGGGGAAAATCAATGTGCAGCAGTCATTGATGGAGCGCCTTGAGGCTGTGAGAGCCACGGGAATCGCGGATGAGATCATTATTGAGGAGTATGAAGGGCAGAAGATCGACGACATAAAACGGTACGGGATCGATATCTTTACCGTTGGATCTGACTGGGTGGGGAAGTTTGACTATTTAAATGAATACTGCAAGGTGATCTACCTGGAGAGGACGCAGGGGATATCCAGCTCGGATATCCGGGCGCAGAGGCATGAGATCAGGCTGGGGCTGGTTGGGGAATCAGGTGTTTTGAGCAAGATAGACAAGGAGTGCAGATTCGTAAACGGCCTGTCTGTAACGGCCGTATATGCGGAACACTATTATTTCCTGCCGCAGGCGCTTCAGAAGCTTTGCAGATGGGAGCAGAGCTACCCGGAATTCTTAGACGGTGTGGAGGCGGTCTATATCGCATCGCATCCCACAAGACATTACAGGGACATTAAGATGGCTCTTGAAAAGGGAAAGCATGTGATCTGCGAGTCGCCGGTCGTACTGGATCCGGTTCAGTTTGACGAACTTTCAGAGCTGGCCCGGGAAAAAGGCTGTATCTTGGGGGACGGAATCAAGACCGCTTATTCAACGGCCTATTCGAGGCTGCTTCTTCTGGTGAAAAGCGGGCGGATCGGAAAGGTGGTTTCTGTGGACACGACATGTACAAGCCTGAGCGATATCTATCATATACCGGATGAGAAAAGAAAGCTGATATGGAACAGCATCTGCGCATGGGGCCCTGCGGCGTTGTTGCCTGTGTTCCAGCTTTTGGGGACGCGGTATTCGAGAAAGCGTATCATATCAAGCTTTGCAGATAAAGAGCGCGGCTTTGATTCCTTTACAAAGATCGATTTTCTCTATCCGGACGCGGTTGCGTCGGTAAAGGTCGGAAAGGGAATCAAATCAGAGGGGGAGATGATCATCTCCGGCACAAAGGGATATATCTATGTCCCGGCGCCGTGGTGGAAGACCGATTATTTTGAGATCCGTTATGAAAATCCCGCAGACAACCGGCGCTACTTTTATCAGTTGGACGGAGAGGGGATCCGGTATGAGATGGTGTCGTTCGTCAAATCAATTGAGACCAAAAAAAGCATGTCGTATATTGACCCGGACATCACAAAAGCCATATCCGGGGTCATATACGATTTTGAAAAACGGGTCGATATGGATATCATCTGATATCGGATGCTCTTTGCCCGCTGTATTGGATTTTCTTTTCCCACACGTCCCTGGTTGATTCTCCCGCGAATTTGGCCAGATAATCAATATAAGCCTGGCGCACTCCGGCGGACTGCACAATCGTAGTGTCCGCAAGCACGACGCCGGGGGTGGAGACGTAATACTCCATATTTTCAGAAACCTTCGGATCCGCCATCTCGGCTTCATCCAGGACAAAATAAGGGACATAGACGAGCTTCTTTGTAAACGGCTTTAAGCTCCGGGAAAAAAAGGAAGGCGGCACGCTGGTTGCGAGGTTGTATTCGTCATACGGGTTCTGGATAAACACCGTATCCGGGCGGCGCTTTTTGAAATCATACTGCCGGTAGTCCGTAACGGGGACATAGCCCGGGAGCTGCCCCGCTTCATACTGCATATCCCGCAGGGTTCCATCCAGGTTTTTATAGTAATACGGGATGGGGATGACATATACATCGCATCCCTTATCCTCCATGGCCTCTTTCCACAAAGGCTCGATCCGCTCCCAGCCGACGGCTTTAAACGGGAGAAATACAACCTCCCTGCGCTGTCCTGCCGGCCCCTCCGTACGCTGTGCAAGCCGCTTCAACAGGCAGTCCAGGCGGCTCTGGACGTCCCTGGGACGGGCAGGCTGCGCTGTGCCAAGCGTTTCATAGATCTGCCAGGCTGTCTCACAGTATTCTTCAAGGATCCGGACAAGGCTGTCTTCGCCGAGCTGTTCCAGGGCTGTTCCGGTCTGAATTGCACTGGTCTGGCAGACCTCCAGGAGGCCTTTTGCCGTATCGGAGGAAGACGCCGCCAGGCTTTTCACGATTTCCAGATGGGCTTTTGTCGCCATGGCCGTAAAGCTTTTCACAAAGAGATCCGGGCTGACCCGCTTTTCCTTAAGTTCACTGGCGTCGAAATAGTATTTATAGGGTATCCGTCCTCCTTTAAGCTGCGCAATCATATCTTCCTCCTGGCCGCGGTAGAAGGGATAGCCATGGCCGCTGCCGCTGCGGGACGGCTTCATGTAATCGCCGTATTCGACCTCCAGGATCGTCTTCCAGGCGGAAGGCGCCGGAAGGTCTGTCCCTTCAAAACGGAGCATGACGGGCTCTCCGAAGAATTCAAGAGGATAGGTTTTCGGCCTGGGCCCGTCGGAGATCCAGCGGTGCATGCGCACGACCTCATTTCGGTGTTTTTTGTCCGTATACATCGAAAACAGATCAACCGCCAGGGAAAATAACTGCTTCCTTATGGGGCGGCGCTTGTCAAAGGTCATATGGAGATAGCTTTTAATTTCGGAAAGCTGCTCCTTTATTTCAGGTGAACAGCGGCCGTCCTCGCCGGTATGCATAGCCGTGTGGTAGACGAGGGCTGCAAGGCTCCTGCGCACCTCCTCATCCTCCCTGTCATACGCCAGGTAATCGAACGGGAAGATATCAATGCCACCCATAAATGGGAAGCCATGGCTTTTTTTCAGGCGGTTTTCTTCAAGGGAAGCACAGTCTGAATTCCATATGGTTGTGTGCATGCGGTATTCACTGGGCTGGTTTTTAATCAGATATTCTTTTGGCAGTTCTTTTGGCGCCGCCTCGTTAAAGCGTATGTAGTCGTCCCGCATCATACAGATATCCAGATCATCATCCCACGGGATAAACCCGCCGTGCCTCACTGCCCCGAGCAGGGTTCCGAAATAGATATACCAGCGGATATTGTGTTTTTCACAAATCTTTGCCACATGATCCAACACTTCAAGCGATGCGGCCCAGGCCCGCTTCATCATGGACGGCACATAAAAGCCGTCCCTTACTTCGTCTTCAAAAAAGGAATCCGGGAATTGCATGTGATTTTTTCCTCCCATATTTGTTTTGTGTCCTCTCCGGCCGCTTCTGTGAGAAAGCCGATATAGGCCTGCCTCATCCGTTCAGACTGGACAATCACCGTGTCCGCATGCGCCACGCCGGGCATGGACACGTAATGCGGCATGTTTATGAACGCTTTTTTGTTCTCAGGTTCGATCTCGTCCAGTGTAAAGTACGGGACGTAAACCAGCTTATCCGTGTACTGCTTTAAGTTCGCGGCGTAAAAGAACGGATGGACGCTGGTCGTGAGATTATATTCGTCATAGGGGTTCTGGATAAATATGGCATCCGGCCGCCGGGCCTGGAAATCATAGCTCCTGTAGTCGGTTATGGAAAGAGACCCCGGAAGGAGATCCCCTTCATATAGTATGCGTTTCATGCTGCCGTCCAGGTTCCTGTAGCAGTATGGAACAGGGATGACATACGCTGCGCAGTCCGGGTCATCCTGCGCGGCTCTCCACAGAGGCTCAAGGACAGCCCACCCGCAGGCCTTCCAGGGAAGGAACACGGCCTCCTTTTTCCGGCCGGTTTTCTCTCCGGCGCAGGCCCGGATCCGCCCGTGCAGCGATCCGAGCCTGGCCGGAAGCTCCGGCGCATCCGGCGCCGCGCCTCCCTGGGCCAGGGGCTCATAAACCTGCCATGCCAGCTCGCAGTATTGTTCCAGAAGGGCGACGGTACGCGCATAGCGCACACCCCATTTCGTCTCCAGGACAGTCCCGGACCGGACGGCGCTTTCCTGGCAGAGCTCCAGAAGCGCCTTCGCCCGCTCCGTGTTTTTGGAAGAGACGGCCTCGGCGATCTGTTTATGGAGCTTCTCTGTCAGCTTAAGGAATGATTCTATCAGCGTCTCCGGGGCGGCAGCGTCTCGGCCGTTCCGCCTTTTGATATCCCCGGCGGAAATATGGTAAGCGCGCGACAGCCTGTCTGCGGTGTCCGGATCCAGCTTTTTTTCAAAATTCCGGTAAAACGGATAGCCATGGCACTCCCCGGTATAGCAGCGCTCCATATAGTTCCCGTACCGTATCCGGAGGATATCTTCATATCCGGAAGGAACCGGGATTTCCAATCCCTCGAACGGGAGCGTGAGGAGACAGCGGAAATAACGGGCCGGCCATTTAAAGGGTTTGCCGAAAAACCAGTCCGGCGCATACATGATTTCCGCCGCTTCCTCTGCGGTATGCAGTGAGAAGACATGTTCGATCAGCAGGCAGGCCTGCTCCCTTAACGGCTCACGTTTATCAAGGGAAATATGCAGCGTTTCTTCCAGGCTGGCGATGGCAGCCTGAATCTGTCCCGTCTCCTCACCTCTCCCGATAGACAGTATAATACTAAAAGCGTCGGCCGCAAGCCCCTTCTGCACTTCTTCGCTCTCCGGATCAGGGGCGGCGTAATCAAAGGGGAATATATCAATGCCCTGAGGGAAAAAACAACCGTGGAATTTTTCAAGGAGAGCGCCTTTAACCGGGAGCTCCCGCGTATTCCAGAGGGCGCACGCCAGGTTCGCAGCGCCGATATCTCCCCGCGGGGGGAGGTAGTATCCTTCCGGCAGCTCCTGTTTCGCTACAGACATAAAGCGGTTATAGTCGTCGCGCAGCATACCGATATCGAGATCATCGTCCCAGGGGATAAAGCCGCCGTGCCGCACCGCGCCCAGCAGGGTTCCCCACATGGCGAACCAGCGGATGTGATGCCGCCTGCAGACGGCCGCGATTTCCCCAAGGAGCTCCAACTGCGCCGCCCATGAACGCTTTATCAGGGCCGGCACATAGAAGCCGTCCCTTACCTCGTCTTCAAAAAAGGAATCCGGGAATTGCATGTGATTTTTTCCTCCCATATCTGTTTTGTATCCTCTCCAGCCGCTTTTGTGAGAAAGTCAATATAGGATTGTCTCATTTGTTCAGACTGGACAATCACCGTATCCGCATGCGTCACGCCGGGCATGGATACATAATGCTCCATGTTGATGGATGCTTTTTTATTCCCGGGGCCGATTTCGTCCAGTGTAAAGTACGGGACGTAGACCAGCCTGTCCGTGTGCTGCTTTAAGTTTGCAGCGTAAAAGAATGGATGGACGCTGGTTGTGAGGTTGTATTCGTCATAAGGGTTCTGGATAAACACGACATCCGGCCGGCTGTTTTGAAAATCATAGCTTCTGTAGTCGGTTATGGCTACATGATCCGGAAGGAGATCCCCTTCATACTGTATGTTTTTCATGCTGCCATCCGGGTTCCTGTAGCAGTACGGGACAGGGATTACATAGACTGTGCAGTCCGGGTCATCATGCGCAGCTTTCCATACAGGCTCAAGAATCGTCCACCCGGATGCTTTCCAGGGGAGGAACAGGACTTCCTTTTTCCGGCCCAGCTCCTCTTTGGCGCAGGAACGAATCTCATCCTGCACCGTGCCAAGCGCATCTGAATATCCGGCAACGGGTTCCTCCTGTGCCAGAGACTCATAAATCTGATATGCCAGTTCGCAATATTTTTCCAGCAGACCGACCGTGCGTAAGCCATGCTCCGCGTCCCATTTTTTTTCCAGGAGAGTCCCAACATGGATGGCGCTTTCCTGGCAGAGCTCCAGAAGCGTCTTTGCCCTTTCCGTGTCTTTAGAAGAAATGGCCGTATCAATCTGCCTGTGGAGACGCTCTGTCAGATGCAGGAAACTTCCCGCCAGCTTTTCCGGAACAGACGGAACCGGATTGGCCTGTCTTTTTATATCCGGCCTGGAAATATGGTATCTGAGCAGCAGGCGGTCGGCTGCTGCCTTATCCAGCTCACTTTCCATCTGGCGGTAACACGGGTAATCGTGGCACGCCCCTGTATAACAGCGCTTCATATAGTTTCCATACCGTACCCTCAGAATGTCGTCGTATCCGGAGGGCGCAGGGACTTCCATTCCTTCAAAAGAAAGCGTAAGGAGCTCCCTGAAATACCTGACGGGCCATTTAAAGGGTTTGCCGGAAAACCAGTCGGGCGCATACATGGCTTCTGTCGCCTCCTCAGCAGTGTACATTGAGAACAGGTGTTCCATGACCAGATAAAGCTGATCCTTTAGAGATGTACTTTTATCAATAGTAATATGCAGCGCTTCTTCCAGGCTTGTGATTACAGCTTTTATTTTATCTGCATCCTCATCCTTTCTGTCTATGGACGCTGCAAAATCAAAAACAACAGACAGCAGCTCCTTTTGCAGCTTTTCATCTTCCGGATCAGGAGCTGCATAATCAAAGGGAAATATATCAACGCCCTGCGGAAAGAAACAGCCATGGAATTTGTCGAGAAAAGCTCCTTTAAACGGAAATTTCGTTCCATTCCAGATTGCCGTCACCATATTCGCAGTGCCTTTATTTCCATGCTCGGGGATGCGATATCCTTCCGGCAGTTCCTGTCTTGCAACAGACATAAAACGGTTGTAATCATCGCGCAGCATAGCGATATCCAGATCGTCATCCCATGGAATAAAGCCGCCATGCCGCACCGCCCCAAGCAGTGTTCCCCACATAACAAACCAGCGGATGTGATGTCTTTTACAGATGGCCGCGATCTCCCCAAGAAGTTCCATCTGCGCCGCCCAGCATCGTTTGATGATGGCCGGCACATAGAAGCCGTCCCTTACTTCATCTTCAAAAAAGGAATCCGGAAATTGCATGTAATTTTCTCCTCCCATATATGCGCCGGGATTTCTCCGGCCGTTTCTGTCAGAAAATGGATATACGCCAGCCTGACCGTCTCTGATGGGACGATCACGGTATCTGCATGTATTACGCCTGGCATGGCCGCATAATATTTCATATGCGCCGCCGTCTTCGGATCATCCATATATTCTTCATCCAGAGCAAAGGGCGGTATATAGACAAGCTGATCCGTATACTGCGTCAAAACCCTGGAGTAAAAGGATGGGTGTGTTGTAAGCGTCATGTTATACTCATCGTAAGGATTCTGGATAAAAATAACGTCCGGCTGGCGGATCGCCGGGTCATAGGAGCGGTAATCCGTAACTGCCACATAATCCGGAAGAGGCTGGCTTTCACAGTACGCAGAGCTTACGCCATCCGTTTCGCGGTTCCTGTAAAAACAGGGGACAGGTATCACATAGACGTCACAGTCCGGATCGCTTTCCGCCTGTTTCCAACAGGGTTCAAAGCCAGGCCAGAGCGAGGTCTTCCAGACAAGGAACACAACTTCTTTGCGATGCTGCACATCATGTTCGGAGCTTTCACCGATGCAGGTAAGCAGCCCGTCCAGGCATTTGCAGTCTATATCCGTTTTGGCGCCGGGTGCCGGGAGCGTTTCATAAATGATTCCCACAGCGGCGCAGTATTCCTCCAGAAGCCCTACGGTGGCGGACACATTCCAGCCGGTTTCCTCCAGGGCGGTTCCGACAAGGACAGCGCTCTGCTGGCAGCTCTCTAAAAGGCGTCTGGCAGTATCCGTGTCATTTGTCTGAATTAAACCAGGAAGAACATAGTGCGCCTTCTTGGCCGCCTGCACAAAGTCTTCGATCGGTTTCCATATCCGGCCTGCTCTTTTTACCCGCCTTTTTTTCAGGTCATCCATGGAGAAACGGAAGATGTATGGCAGGGATCCTTCGCCGAGCAGCCGGATCACCTTCTTTTTCTGGGATTCATAAATCGGATAATTGTGCGCGCTGCCTGTGCGGCAGAATTTCATGTAATCCCCAAATTGGGCCTTAAGGACCGTATCATAGCATGAGGGGGCGTATACCTCTATAGTCTCAAAAGGAAGCTTAACAGGATTTTGGAAAGCCTCAAGGGGATAAATCCATGGTTCGCCGTTCGCCCAGTGATGCATGGAAGCCACCTGCGTACATCCCTTTGCTCCTGTATAGAGCGCAAAGAGGCTGTCGCGCAGATCTAAAAGCTGCGGCCTGACAGGCTTGCCGCGGTCGATGTCTACGGCAAGCATATCCTCGATCTGCGAGATGACAGCCTGCACCTCCTCCGTGTCCTGGTTCCCGCTGTCAATGCGCGCGGCGGCGAAATTGACGATGCGCGTAAGATCCCGGCGGAGATCCTCATCCTCCGGATCCGGGGCGACATAATCCAGGGCAAAGATATCGACGCCCGTTTTAAAGGGAAAGCCGTGGAATTTCTCCAGGCGCGCCTTCTCCCAGGAGATACTGCGGCTGTTCTGTACCGGGAGCTGCAGGCGGTAGTCCTCGTGCAGTTCCTGCGGGATATAGTATCCCTCTGGCAGCTCCCGCCCCGCGATCTCCCTGAAACGGAGCCAGCCGTCCCGGAGCATGCAGATATCGAGATCATCGTCCCAGGGGATAAAGCCGCCGTGCCGCACAGCGCCCAGAAGCGTCCCGAAGTCTGCAAACCAGAGGATATGGTGTTTTTCGCAGACCTTTGCTATATCGCTTAAGACCTCCATCTGCGCCGCCCATGAGCGCTTCATCAGGGCCGGCACATAAAAACCGTCCCTTACCTCGTCTTCAAAAAAGGAATCCGGGAATTGCATGTAATTTTTTCCTCCCATATAGTCTGTGTATCCTCCCCGTATGTCTCTGACAGGAAACGGATATAAGAAAGGCGCGTCTGCTCGGATAAAACGATGACCGTATCCGCAAGGATCACGCCGGGCATGGACGCATAATAGCGCATATTGTAATAGGATTTCCGATCCTCCGGCGTGATTTCATCCGTGACAAAAAAGGGTGTATATACCAGCCGGTCCGTATACGGTTTTAAGTTCCTGGCATAGAAGAACGGGTGCAGGGTGGACGCGGGGTTATACTCGTCGTACGGATTGTGGATGAATATGACGTCAGGATGGCGTTTTTGGAAATCATAGCTGTTATAATCCGTAACCGGAACTTCCTCTGGAAAGAGATCCCCTTCATAATGCATTGTTCCTGGTTCACCATTTGGCTTTCTGTAATAATAAGGGACAGGAATCACATAGGCGTCACAATCCGGATCAGCCTGTGCCTGTCTCCAGTAAGGTTCAAGGCCGGGCCACAAAGAAGCCTTCCAGGGAAGGAAAACCACCTCCCTGCGCCCTGCCCTGGACGTCATGGAAGGCGCGGCTTTCCTGCCAGCCCTTTTTAAGTCATCCGCGGAAAATCGGTACTCAAAGGGGAGCCCTTCTTCGCCCGCTATGGCGGCCAGTTTTTTGAGCATGGGGCCAAAGAAAGGGTAGGAATGGGCGTCGCCGGACCTACAGTATTCCATATAATTACCATATTCGACTTTAAGGATTTCATCATACCCGGACGGAACAGGGATTTCCATGCCTTCAAAGGGGAGATAAACAGGTTTTTGAAAATATGCGAGAGGATGCTTATAGGGCTGGTTTAAAATCCAGCGGTGCATGAGGGCGACTTCCGTTGCGGTCCCTGCCTCCGCTTCCGGCGTATATAGTGAAAAAAGCTGTTCGGCCAGAGAAAAGAGCTGGCGTTTTAGCGGTTTTGTTTTGTCAAGCTGTACCTGGAGCAATTCTTCGATCTGCCCGGCCAGGCGTTCCATCTCCTCAGCCGGGGCGGAAGCGTCCGCAGACATGACAGCGGCGGTATAAACGATCAAAGCCAGTTGCTTACGGAACTCCTCGTCCCCGGGATCCGGTGCTATATAGTCCCTCGCATAAATATCAAGCCCCGCTATAAAAGGAAAGCCATGGAATTTCTCTAAGTGCCCTTCATCCATGCGTATATGATCCGTATTCCATACCATCGTATGCAGATGGTAATTATCCGGTAAATCCCGGGGGATATAATACCCCGGCGGCAGTTCCTGCTGCGCGATCTGGTTAAAACGAATATAATCATCCCGCAGCATGCAGATATCCAAATCGTCGTCCCATGGGATAAAGCCGCCGTGGCGTACCGCCCCCAGGAGGGTGCCCCACTCCGCGAACCAGCGGATATGGTGCTTTTCGCAGACCTTCGCCACATCCGCCAGGACCTCAAGCTCCGCCGCCCATGCCTGTTTCATGATGGCAGGTACATAAAAGCCGTCTCTTATCTCATCTTCAAAAAAGGAATCCGGGAATTGCATGTGATTTTTTCCTCCCATATCATTTGGGTCGCCCCTCCCGCAAAGCGGGTCAGGCAGTCAATATAGGCCTGCCGCATCCGCTCGGATCGGACAATTGTCCGGTCCGCATAGGCCGGCCCGGGCATGGCCGCGTAGTAAGGCATATTGTATAACGCTTTTTGATCCTCCGGATCGAATTCCTCCAGGATCGGATTAAACCAGGGGATATATATCAGCAGCTCTGTATATTGTTTTAAATTTCGCGCGTAAAAAGACGGATGTACACTGGCTGTCAAATTATACTCATCATATGGATTGTGGATAAAAGCGACGTCAGGCCTGTTTTTATCCATATCATATGTCCTGTAATCCGAGACAGGAACCTCCTTCGGGAACAGATCCTTCTCATAATACATCTCTCCCGGAGCCCCGTCCGGCCCTTTGTAATAGTATGGGACGGGGATTACAGAAACCTCGCAGCCCGGATCAGCCAGCGCCTGTCTCCAGTATGGCTCCATGACGCCCCAGGCGGAAGCCCTGAATGGAAAGAAGACGACACGCAGGGTTTTCCCGGGCTTTTCTGCATGTGAATTTCCGTTTCTGCCCCGGGTTACCAGCTCCGGGCGCAGATCTTTTGGGGAGAAAAAAAGACGGCAAAAAGGATGGTTTTCCCCGGCCATACCCATCAGCCTGCGCTCCATATCCTGGAAATACGGGTAATCATGTTCTCCGCCGCTGCGGCAGAATTTCATATAATCGCCGTAATAGCTCCGGAGCACCTCGTCATAGCCTGCGGGTACAGAAACCTCCGTTATTTCAAAGGGAAACGTAAGGAGTTCCTTAAAGCAGCGGAGAGGGTAGCGGGATGTTTTGGAACGCATCCAGTAATGGAGGACCGCCGCCTCTGACGCCTCATCTGCCGTGTACATGGAAAAAAGCGCCTCAAGCAATAAAAATAACTGTTCCTTCAGGGGCTTTTCCCGGTCGAGGCGAACGGACAGCAGTTCTTCAATATGCGCGATCCGGGCTTCCATTTCCTCTGTGGCCTGATTTTCATCATTGATCGATTCAGCCGCGCTGCGCACAATCAGGATCAGGTTTTCGCGCAGCTCTTCATCCTCAGGATCAGGGGCTATATAATCAAGAGGGAAGATATCAATGCCCGCAATATAGGGAAAACCGTGATATTTTTCCATGTGCTGCGGATCCCAGCGGATACTGTCTGAGTTAGCCAGGCAGGTGTACACACAGCGCCGGCTGTCCGTATTCTGGATGTAGATATGGTATCCGGGCAGTTCCCTTTCCATAACCGAATTAAACAGGGCGTAATCCTCGCGGAACATGCAGATATCCAAATCATCATCCCATGGAATAAAACCGTGGTGGCGTACGGCTCCAATCAGGGAACCGGAATCCATAAACCACCGGATGTGGTATTTTTTACAGACACTGGCCACGTCGGACAATACCTCGAGCTCTGCGGCCCAGGCCCGTTTCATTATCGCCGGCACATAGAAGCCGTCCCTTACCTCATCCTCAAACCACGAAGCCGGAAATTGCATGGCTGTTCCCCTCCTGTATCTTGTCCTCCCATACCCCCCGCGCGGTTTCGGTGAACTGCGTCAGAAAGTCAATATAAACATGCCGTGTCTTCCCTGGCTGGACATAAACCCTGTCGGCAAGGGCAACGCCCGGCATGGCCGCATAATATTTCATGTTCTGCAATGCCTGAGCGCTGCCCGACGCCGCCTTATCCAGCATAAACCAGGGGATATAGACCAGGCGATCCGTGTACTGCCTCAGGTTTCGCGCATAAAAAAACGGATGGACACTGGTTGTGAGGTTGTATTCGTCGTATGGATTCTGGATAACAATCATATCCGGGCGGCGTTTGGCAAAGTCATAGCTGTTATAATCCGTCACTGGCACATGCTCCGGAAATTGCCCGCCTTCATAAACCATATCGCGTAAGCTTCCGTCGAAATTCCGGTAATAATAGGGGATCGGGATGACTATGCACTTGCAGTCCGCAAGGGACGCCGCCTGTCTCCACCAGGGTTCCAAAAGCTTCCAGGCGGATGCCTTAAAGGGAAGGAATACAATTTCCTTCTTCCTGTCTTTCGGATCCTGCTGGCTTTGCCGTCCGCCTTCTGTGGGAGGAGTGTTTTTCGCATGCGCAAGGCTCGTTTTACCGATATCATCCGCTAAAAGGCTGTACTGGAACGGAACCGGCCCGCTCCCTTCAAGCGCTGCCAGAAGCTGCTCTTCCTGCGCGCGGTAACCGGGATAACTGTGATCGCCGCCGTACTGGCTGAATTTCATGTATTCGCCATATTTGATCTGCAGGGCGCGGTCATATTCAGCGGGCGCCGGGATTTGTATTCCTTCAAACGGGAGCATCACCGTAGCGCGAAACAGCTCCAGAGGGTACTTGCGGGAACGGTTGAACATCCAACTGGGCATGCGCGCGACCTCTGACGCCTCGTTTGCCGTATACATCGAAAACAGGCCCTCCCGCAGGGCATAGAGCTGATTTTTCAGGGAACGGCTCCGATCCAGCTTTACTGAGAGCAGCTCCTCGATCTTTGCAACCCGCCCCTGCATCTCCTCTGTATCCTGGTTTTCATCGTTGATTGTCAGGGCGGCATAATAGACAATCAGACAGAGGCTTTTGCGGAATTCCTCATCCTCCGGATCCGGCGCGACATAATCCAGCGCAAACACGTCAATGCCAGCCACAAAAGGGAAGCCGTGGTATCTTTCCATACGCCGCGGATCCACGCTGATGCTTTGCCCGTTGCACACTCTGGTGAGGGAGCGGTATTCATCAGGGGAGTTTTGCGGGACATAATAGCCCTCCGGCAATTCTTTTTCCGCAATGGAGACAAAACGGTTATAATCCTCGCGCAGCATGGATATGTCAATATCGTCGTCCCACGGGATAAAGCCGCCATGTCGGACCGCCCCAAGCAGCGTCCCAAAATCAGCGAACCACCGGATACCATGTTTTTCGCAGACCTTTGCAACCTCGCTTAAGACCTCCATCTCGGCGGCCCAGGAACGTTTCATAATTGCGGGTACATAAAAACCATCTCTTACCTCATCTTCAAAAAAAGAATCGGGGAACTGCATGTATATTACCTCCTCCAGGTATCATTTATATTATATCGTCAAAAAACGGGTGAAAGATAACCATTCGGCATTCTGAAAATTTTTGCCGCAGAGAACCGCTTTGCGATTGATATTTCCGCAAAAATGGGATAAAATATTTGTTGTATTTTTAAGTCATTTACAACGCTGTAAATCCATATGTACTCTCGGAATCTCGCTGTGCCTGATTTTGTGAGATGATTTTTTGTCAGATGTGCACAAATTTATGAGGCGTACGTGGAGCGTACGTTGATTAAATTTGGGTGCATCTGGCGGAAAATCAGCCGCAAAAGCAGGCGCAGAGAGATTCCGAGAGTACATTCCATATGAAAAGGATATAATTATTATGGGAAAAGTCGCTTTATCAGGACGAGATCTGAGAACCCTGCAGCTAATTGAGCTTGAAATGCTGGTTGAGGTGGATCGGATCTGCAGAAAACATAAGATTCATTATTCGCTTGATGGGGGAACTATGCTGGGAGCGGTACGCCACAAGGGCTTCATTCCGTGGGACGATGACGCGGATGTCGTATTTACACGCCATGAGTATGCAAAATTTTACCGCGCTTGTAAGAAGGATCTTGATACAGAACGCTTTTTTCTGCAGGAGCACCGGACGGATCCCAACTACCGGTGGGGATATGCGAAGCTCCGGCGCAGGGGAACGGAGTTTATCAGGGTAAATCAGGAACATATGAAGTATAAAACAGGCGTGTGTATTGACATCTTTGCGGATGATAACGTGCCGGATCATCCCGTCCTGCGGCGTATGCACCACGGGATCCATTTCTGTATCCGCAAGCTGCTGTATGCGGAGCTGGGCAGGAAGGCCGCAGAGACAAAACTTCTGCGGCTGTGGTATGAAATTTTGTACAGGCTGATTCCGGCAGACTGCGTGTTCTGGTTTAGAAACCGCATAGCTGCGATGGCCAACCGCCGAAGGACACAGCTTGTCTGCCACACGACCTACCAAAACCCCAGGCCGGCATGCCGTTACGGTTTCCCGTCCGCGTGCTTTGGCCATTACATACAGATGGAATTTGAGGGAATGATGTTTTCTGTGCTTGCCGGCTATGACCGATATTTGAAGCTCTGCTATGGGGACTATATGCAGCCCCCGCCCCCGGAAAAACGAGTCGGGCCCGGGGAGGCGTCCTGCATCAGGCTGATTGATATGACACTGGAGGAGATTCAGGAGCGGTATCGCAGGGAAAATTTAAAGATGGCATGTATTGACGAACAGACAGCCGGATCATAGCTCCGGCTGTTATATTTGTTCATTTCCCAAGCAGTATATCCAGCGTGTGCTGTATGCCTTCCGCGATGCCATAATGCCCGTGCCACCCCAGCCTTTCAAGCTTTTCACTGTTTAAGACCTGCCGTGGGATCGGCGTCCGATCCGCCAGCTCGGCGGCGGTCGGCTCTGCAAAGCGGACGCTCTTTCCGGCGGCATGGGCTACTGCTTTTGCAAAATTAGCAATAGTAACCCGCGCGTCCGGGTTGGCGCTGTTATAGGCTTCGCCGCTCGTACCGTTAAGCAGGACGGTCAGGATGGCGCTGGCGCAGTCCGCCACATAACAGTAGGAGCGCATCTGCGTCCCCGCGCTTTTGAGGACGATATCCTCCCCGTCCAATACATTCCGCATAAACTGCACATTTGCCCGGTTATCGCTGTCCGTGATGCCGGGCCCGTAGGTATGGCAGGGACGAACGATGACAGTCTCAAGGCCGTACTGCTTCGTATAAGACGCGCACAGGGTTTCCGCCGCCCGCTTGCTGGACGGGTAGCAGGAGCGGGGGGATGTGGGGTCAAGAAAGCCGCTGTAAGACTCATCAAAGGAATCGCGGTATATATCCCCCTGGCCGTATACCTCTCCGGACGAGACATAGAGGAAACGTTTTGTCCTATGCGCCCTGCCGTATTCCAGGAGATGAAAGGTACTGTCTATATTCCCCACAATGGTTCCGGCCGGATCGCCATTAAAAGCAGCCGGGTGCGCATTGCCGGCCGCATGAATAATATAGTCAGCCTTTATGTCAAAATCGATGGGCTCCATGAGGTCATAGCGGGCAAAATGTAATGTATCTGTCTCAGCTCCGAACCGCCCGGCGAGCCTGTCCCTGCTTCTTCCCGCGGCAATCACCCGTCCGCCTGCTTCATGCCCCTGCATATATGTGCGAAGCATATCGACAATAAAGGAACCGATGGTGCCCGTCGCCCCTGTTATAAGCACCGACGCCCCGGCGAGCCGCTCCATGCCGGGGACATATCCGGCCGCTGCCTTCAAATCTGTGAGATAAGTGCTGCTCTTGTATAAATTCAATCTGATTCGCCCCTTTTATGATAATTTGATGTCCTGTCCCATCTGCCTGCCCTATGCATCCCATTCCATATGGCATGGGATGCATAGGGCAGGACTCCCTACCGCTTGATCCACTCCGCCTGCCGCGTGTTCAGGAGCGCTTTAAAAATATCAATGTCGTCCACCGTTGTGAGCTTGATATTTTTTTCGGATCCGGCGGAGAAATACACCTGTTCCCCCATCTCAATCATGAGCGTGCAGGAGGCGACCGAATTGGTAATGCCAGCCTCCAGTGCCCTCCGGTGCAGGCTGCAGATCCCTCCTAAACGAAAGCCCTGAGGAGTCTGGGTCCGCTTCAGTTGATCGCGGGGATAGCTTCCCGCAGAGATGACGCCGTCCTCTGTGATCATCATAGCCTCCGCGCACGGAACAGTCGCGATGCCGCATCCGTATAGCTGCGTTTTTACAATACAGTCGGATATAATCTCGGCTGACACCATGGGCCGGATCGCGTCATGGATCAGGACAATATCATCCGGCGCATAATGCTTTTCCAGCTCAAAGATGCCATTGCGTATGGAATCCTGCCCGTTTTTCCCACCGGTTACGACAGAGCTCAGTTTTGTTATATTAAACTGGCTGGTATAAGCCCTGAGTACAGATTCCCAACCTTCGATACAGACCACGCTGATTGCGTCGATATCGGCATGGTTCTGGAATGCCTCCAGAGTATAGACAATCACCGGTTTCTCATTCACAGTTAAAAACTGTTTTGGTATATTCTGATGCATGCGCGCGCCGGAGCCGCCAGCTATGATTAATGCAATATTGGCCATGTTCCTCTCCTGATCATTTTACTTAAAACAATAACGGTTCACAGGAATTATAACATATACAGTAAGAAAAAGCCATCGTTTATGTTGTTCGCTTAGGACTTTAAATGTAACAGTCCGTTACTGTTCACACGATTATATCTTGAAAAAAGCCGGGCTGTGATATAAAATGATATAAAACCAATTATCGGAGGTGCGGGACATATGAAAATACTATTTGCGGAATGGGACTGTTATGGAAAAGACGATCTGAAGGAGACATTCGCCGCAGAGGGCCATAGTGTGGTTTGCTGTCCGATGCAACTTCATGGTAATTCGCAATCAGAGCAGCCCATGTTGGCGCTTCTGCATAAGGAGGGGCCGGATATAGTTTTTTCTTTTAATTATTTTACGCATATTTCAGATATTTGTAATAAAGAAAACATAAAATATGTCTCCTGGACATATGACAGCCCGAATTTATCGCTTTATTCGGATACAGTGATTAATCCATGTAACATTATCTATGTTTTTGACAAAGATGTGTATATGCAGTTTCATAAGGCGGGTATCGATACCGTACATTATATGCCGCTGGCTGTTAATGTAAGCCGTCTGGATCGGATGGGTAAATCTTTGCCGTTCCAATATGATGTTTCATTTGTAGGTTCTCTTTACGTGGAAAGAGGGAATTATTATGATCAGATGGCGGCTGATCTGCCGGATTATGCGAAAGGGTATCTGGACGGCCTCATGGCCGCCCAGTTAAAGATACAAGGCTACAATTTTATTGAGGAGTCATTAGGGCCTGTTATAGATGACTTATACAAGGCATTCCCTATTGTGCCGGCCGGTATGGAAAGCAGGGAATTTCTATATGCACATGCTGTCATTAACCGAAGGATAACAGCCATAGAACGCCTGGATTTATTGCTTGATATTGCAAACGCCCATAGAGTTGATTTATTTACACATTATGGCGGAGTTACTATGCCTGGCCTGCGTAACCATGGCTCTGTCGATAGTTACAGCGAAATGCCGCTGGTATTTAAGCAAAGTAAAATTAATCTGAATATTACTTTGCGAAGCATTCAAAACGCGATTCCTCTTCGGGCATTTGATATTATGGGGGCGGGCGGATTCCTGCTCACTAATTTTCAGGCGGAATTTCTGGATTTTTTTGTGCCGGGAGAAGATTTTATTTATTATGAAGATAAGGAAGATTTATTGAAAAAGATTGATTATTACCTGATACATGAAGACGAGAGAGCGGCAATCGCGAAGAATGGGCATGATAAAGTGGCGGCGGCGCATACATACCGGCATCGTGTAAAGGAGATGCTGGATTTTTAACGCTTTCCAATCGGATCAAAGCACTACTGGCATAATAATGAAGGATTGCCGGAAATAACTTGTGAATAGCGTAAAAAGGGGAGAATAGAGGACACAGCAGAACACGTTGGCACCCTCTACTCTCCCGCGCTCACCGCCCAAAGCGGCCCGCCGCTGTCATAGCTTCTCTTTAATTCTGCCAGAAGCGCATTCAGATCCCAGCTTTTCTTACAGTTCTCATATCGGTTCGGATCAGCGATGGAGACATAGCCGTCCTCCAGCGACCGCGTGATCAGAATAAAATGCCCGTTATTTGTCAGCGCGCCTTTTCCCATAAGGGCCACGAGGACGTGCCCGGTTTGAAGAAGCTCCTGCACGTGCGCGGGAGAGCGATCCTGGACGCTTTCCACCTTTAATCCATAGGCCGCAAGCGACTGGGGGATGAGGCCGTGGTAGGAGCCGCCCTGCGCGGCGTAGTAGCCGTTGGCAGCAGACCAGTCCGCTGCCTCGATGGGGGTGACATCAGCCCCCTGTGGGGAAAAGCTGCTTATCAGCATGGCTGTGGCAGAGGGGCCGCAGCCGTATTTTTTCATGGGATCCGCCCCGCCGTAGAGGTAGTCGGCCCAGCGGACATCGCCCTGGCTGTAGTAAACCATGGGTCCCATCGAGGTATCCAGCACAGCGGAATACATGGTGCCTTCCTCTGTGGGAAAGGATTCCATGTCCAGATCCGAGAGCTCGCCGAGCTCGATCGGCTGCACTTCGCCGGGGGAGAGGGAGGCGCTTTCTCCGCCGCCCGCGTTTTGGCCGCCATTGCCGGCCGTCCCGCCTTCGCCGCCTTCCGATTCTCCGTGCGCCTGTGCATCTGTCCCGGCCGCCTTCGCCGCCTGCTTTTTTTCGCTGATCATCTCGCGGACCCATGCCACCGCCTTCCAGTCTGCAGGATTCGTGAGGACCGCGGGCTGAAAGTAAGCGAGCAGGCTGACCATGACAGTCACCGCTGACACAACGGCCCCTGAGATTACAACGGCAGGCAGCAAACGGCTCCCGGACGAGGACGCCGCGCCGGGAGCGGCATGACGCACCGGCTTTTTTCCTGATGCTGGCCTGCCAGCGCCGGTATGTTGGTTCTTGTTCATCATAACTTCGCAAATACCGCCTGGGGAATTGAGCTTAAGGAGGACTGCATGCAGACAGCCCCGATTTTATATGCTTCCATGGGCATACCATAAACGACGCAGCTCTCCCTGTCCTGGCCGATGGTGTAAGCGCCGTTTTTGCGCATGCGAAGAAGTCCTGCCGCGCCGTCGGCGCCCATACCGGTGAGGATCACGCCAATGGCCTTATCCTTGACAAGGTTTGCCACGGAGTCAAAGAGCACATCCACGGACGGACAGTGGCCGTTGACCTTATCCCCGGGGACGCACTGCACCGCATAACCCATGCCGATACGCACAACACGCATCTGAAGGCCGCCGGGAGCCAGAAGGGCCAGTCCGGGCTGCACCCGGTCGCCGTTCTTTGCCTCGCGGACCTCCATCTTACAGAGACGGTTTAAGCGCTCTGCATACATGGCGGTAAAGCCTGCGGGCATATGCTGGGTGATGACAACTCCGGGCATATTGGCCGGAAACTGACGGACAACCTCGAGGATGGCTTCTGTGCCTCCTGTGGATGCGCCGATCGCGATGATCTTTTCATTTGCGCCGGGGCCGAACTTGGAGGGGGCGAGCGCCCTTGCTGCGGGTGCAGCGCCGGGAGCCGCAGCGCCCGGGAGTCCGGAGCTGACGTTTCTGCGCACTGGCACGCCGGTTCCGGCCGCAGCAGAAGCCTGCGGGGCGGCGAGCCGGACATGCGAGGCGGAGGCAATGGTCAGCTTTGCCAGAACCTTCGCTAAAAACGCATCCTTCTGCATATTGCTCTCAGCGTCGGGCTTGCGCACAAAATCAACCGCTCCGGCGGACAGCGCGTCAAACACTCTTACATTTAAGGAGGAGACGAGGATAACCGGGAGCGGGTAAGTCGGAAGAAATTCCTTCAGGAAATCAATGCCGGACATCCCGGGCATCTCGATATCCAGGGTAACCACATCGGGCTTTAAAATCGGTATTTTATTCTTGGCGTCAAAGGCATTGATCGCAAAGCCGATGACCTCAAAGCGGGGATCCCGCGAAATGTTCTGTATCAGCCATGTACGGAATACAACAGAATCATCAATTACCATTACTTTGATTTTTTTCTGCATAGGAAAACCCTCTTTCTCAATATTAAGCTACGGTTCAATCATTTGTCCATAAATCCAAAGGATTTACGGAGCAGGCGGCCGCCGCGCTCTGATATTTGTGCAAGGTCAGAAGTAAATAAACAGCACAGCAGTATATCAGATTTTTTTCTGATATATTGCAGGCATAATATATTGATAGGGGCAATCTGCCTTGTTAAGCCCCTCGGAGTGTCCGATGAATAAATACCCGCCCGGAACGGTGGCGTTATAAAACCGCTTTACAAGAGCGTCCTTGGTGGGCTGATCGAAATAGATCATTACGTTCCGGCAGAAAATGAGATCAAAGGGCCTGCGGAACTGGATGGGCTGCATCAGGTTAAAGGTCCGGAAAATAACATTTTGCCGGATGGAATCAGCCAGCCGGTAGGAGGTTCCGTCTTTGACAAAATATTTCTGCTTCCAGGAGCCCGGGAGACGGGAAAGACTGTCCTCCTGATACCTTGGGTTCTGCGCAGTATTCAGGATCTGCTGTGAGATATCCGTAGCCAGGATCCTGGTATCCCATGAACCGGCCTGCGCCCCAAAAAATTCCTTCAGATACATGGAGATGGTGTACGGTTCCTCGCCGGAGGAACAGCCCGCGCTCCAGATGGAGAGCGACTTATCCCGCGCATGCTTTTGGGAGAGCATGGGCAGAACCGTATCCCACAGATATTTAAAATGATTTTCCTCGCGCAGGAAATAGGTGTAATTGGTGGTCAGCTTGTTCAGCATGGAAGTGACCATATCCTTATCCCGGCCGGAAATGACATCGTCAATATACTGGGAAAAGCTGGTATAGCCGCCCGCCTTGAGCGTGTTGGAGAGACGGCTCACAATCAGAGATTTCTTTTTACTTAAGTCAATGCCATAATTGGTCTTGATGTACGTATATAATCTCTGGAAATCCGCATCACTTAAGGTCAACATAGATCGTCTTCACTCCTATCGTATTATATATTGGTAACAGTTCAAACGGGACATCTTCCTGACCGTCTGCGCCGGACAAGAAGCATCGGATGTCCATCCGATGTGGAATCTGGCGGAATTTTGGGCTTATAAACAAGATTAACGCCTAAATTTCCGCCAGATTCCCAGCCGTCTGAACTGTTACATATATTGCAACGGTTCGGGGCCGTTACAGCGCAGTACAGCCATTACGGCCCGAATCGGGCTGTAATGGCTGGGATGGCCGTATTGTTAATAGCGGCATTCGGCGAGGGCGTGGCAGTCAAAGGACATGAGCACGCTGCCGTCGTTTAAGGTTACCATGCCGTCCAGCAGCTTCTGCTGGCGCTTCACGGGTATCGGGCGCACATCCTGTAAATCGATATCCATAACCTGGCGGACCGAATCCACAATGATCCCCATGGGCAGGGAATCCACATCGATGACAATGATGCAGCTCTGGCCGGAAGAATTGCCGGAGGAGTCCATCATATCTGACTGCCCCATGCAGATGCGGATATCAACCACGGGAAGTATCTGGCCCCTCAGATTGATAATCCCCTTGATATAAGGAGGAAGCAGGGGCAGATACGTGATGGGATAACCGTTGATAATCTCAATCACATAGTTTGTACTCAAAAACAGCACCAGTCCGGCTGATTCAAATGTGAGGCAGCGCTCCACGGAGGAGGACTCTTCCTGAACCTGCCGAGTCTCATTTTCATTCTGATTCATCACTTGTTCTGACATGATTCATTCCTCCATTATACGTTTTCAATCGCTGCGGTATGCAGGCTAAGCACATCAAGAATAATACTGATATTTCCGTCGCCCAGAATCGTACATCCGGAAATGCCGTAATTCTTTAAATTAAAGGGATTCAGGAACACGGGGAGCGGCTTTACAACCACCTGCTGCTCACCGATTAAGTCATCCACAAACAGGCAGTAGGAGCGGTCGCTTGCCTCTACCCACATCACGATGCCTTCCTCCATGGACAGAACCTCTGTATCGAGGTGATAGAACTCATGGAGACGGATGATGGGATAGAAGTTGTCGAGGCATTCCATCATCTCATTGCCATTCTCATCGCGGATGATCTGCTCCGGAGTCACCTTAAAGGACTGGCGGATATTTGCGATGGGGATGGTAAATATGGAGCTGCCCACAGTTACCTTCATGCCGTCCACAATCGCCAGCGTGAGCGGGATCTTTAAGGTCATCGTCGTGCCTACGCCCAGCTCGCTGTTGATGGACACCATGCCGCCAATGGATTCCACGTTTCTCTTAACCACATCCATACCTACGCCGCGGCCGGAGTATTCCGTAACGGCCTGGTTTGTGGAAAAGCCGGGAAGCATAATGAGCGACAGGGCTTCCTTCTGCGTATATTCGCTCTCGGGTTTTACCAAAAGTCCCTTTTCGCGGGCTTTTGCCAGCAGCTTGTCGGGATCCATGCCATAGCCGTCGTCGGATATGGAAATGATAACCTCGCTGCTCGTATGGGAAGCCGAGAGAATCAGCTCGCCCTGCGGATCCTTGCCCGCGTCGATACGCTCCTGGGCCGTCTCCTCAATGCCGTGATCCATGCTGTTGCGGACAAGATGCATGATCGGATCCTGGATGCTGTCCACGATGTTCTTATCCACCTCAGTGTCCTCGCCGATGATGGTGAGGCGCACGTCCTTGTTCAGGCTCTGCTTCATATCGCGCACGATGCGGTTCATCTTCTGGAACACGCCGGAGATGGGAACCATCCGGAGCGACATGGCGATATCCTGCAGATCGTCGGTCAGCTTGCGGAGCTGACGGCCTGACTTCATAAAATTATCATAACTGTCTCTCGGGAGAAGCTGAAGCTCCGGAGAGGCGGTTACCATCGATTCTGTGATTACAATCTCGCCCACGATCGCCATGAGAGCGTCCAGCTTTGACAGATTGACGCTGATCAGGCTCTGCTTGACAGGCGCGCTCGTCTTTGCCTGCGCAGCAGGCTTTGCGGGGGCGGCGTTCTGTCCTGCGGCCGGGGCCTGGGAAACCGGAGCAGCGGGGCCTGCCGCGGGAGCGGATGCAGATGCGGGAGCTTCCTTCGGGGGTTCCGGAACTTCCGGCGTCACCAGCTCATAGGAGCTGATGTGGTTCTGCGATTTAAGGATATCCACGGCCTGGGAGGCGGCGTCCTGGGAGTCAAAGGCAAAGAAGAAACCGTTTTCGATGATCTCCTGGGAGGTAGCGCTGTTGCTCTCCATGTCCTGAGGATAATAGCGGAAATCAATGCCGCATTCCCTGACCGCGTTGGCCACCATATAGGCGCGCAGATTCTCCATACCCACGCCGTTGTCAAGGAACATGTGCAGGAAGCACTCCGCGCCCGGATCGTCGGGAAGAGACACGTCTCTGGAAACGGAATCGGCTGCGGGGGCTTCCTCCCCGGCCGCGCTGTCCTGCCCGGAATCGCCGCTGATCTTTTTAAGGAAGATATTGATATCGTTTGCAAAATCATCAATGTTCTCGATCAAAGGCTCGCCATTCTCAATCTTGGAGATCTCCCCGCGCAGATAGTCCTCCGAACGGAACATCAGGTTAAACAGCTCTTTTTTATGCTCCTGGTTCAGGGAATCAATCCCCGTATCACGTATGTAGAAGAAAAGATCTTCAATGTGATGCGTGACCGTTGCAAGGGCGCCGAACTCCATCATGGCGGAGGACCCCTTGATCGTGTGCATGATGCGGAAAATTTCGTTTACATCATCGGATGAAAAGTCCCCGGCCTTTTCATCCGCAACCAGCATCTCGTCGAGCCGGTCCAGAAGAGAATTCGTTTCATACAGGTACGTATCCAGCATGCTTTCCATACCATTATCCATTATATTAGCACCGCCTTTTTAAAGTTTTCATTACAATCCTGTATCTGTATATCGACAAAAAAAAGAAAAATATAAGAGTTCTTTTTTGGTTTGAGGCTTAAAATGGCATGTTTTTAAAAAAAGTCAGGAAAAAATGTTTTAAAGGGCTTACAATCTGGAACACATTTGTCGATATATATAAAAACAGTGGGCCCCTGCACGCTTAAAAAGCAGTCTGATTTTTTAAGGGAGGGGCGCGCGGCAAAATAATAAGGACAGGAGGACAGAGAATGGATGTTATGAGCATAGCCTCCCTGGGCATGGCTATGAGCACGTCAAGGATGATGGTTGACGTAAACATGGCCCTGATGGCGAAGACGCAGGATCTGGCTGAGATACAGGGGCAGGAAATACAGAACATGATTGAGGCGGCGCCCAGCTTTCATGCATTGGATGTATACGCATAGCAGACGGGGGTCGGCAAAACAAAAATTAATAAAAGAGGATGGGAACGATGAAAAATCTGAATATGAGAAAAAAGATTACGGTCAGTCTCGGCGTCGTAATCATATGTTTTCTGATTGCCCTGATATTTACGATGTCAGGCATGAGCAACATTGCAGGTAAGTATACCACATTCTATACCTTACGGCATGAGGCTACCATGCGCGCCCGCAATATGCGCGTTCAGCTCCAGTCAGCAGTTAAGAACGTTACGCTGGCCACGGTTGAACCGGATATGAACGCGACCAATACCCTGCTCAACGAGGCGCAGTCGAATCTCGATACGCTCAACAGTGAGATGAGCTGGTTCCAGAGCAATTTTGACGGCGACATCAGCCTTCTGAACACGTTTAAGTCCAAGCTGGAGGAGGCGGGAGCCTACAGGCAGCAGATCATCGAGCTGTGCAAGGAGAACACCGTATCGTCAAACGCCCAGGCGCAGGAGCTGCTGGTTGACAAATACAATCCTCTTGCGGTTGAGGCCAGCGATATCGTGCTGCAGTTCACTAACCAGCAGAACGAGATTGCGGACGACAATTATCATGCCGCCATGACAAGCCGTAAGGTTCAGATGAGCGTTGCGATAGTGCTGTGCATCATTGCGATAGTGTTTGCGGTGATTATGGCTCTTACGCTCATCCGTTCCGTTGTAGATCCGGTACAGGAGCTTGAGGAAGCGATGAGGCGGATGGAGAGCGGCGAGCTCAAGATCGATGTGAAGTATCAGGCTACGGACGAGATGGGCCGTCTGGCTGACAGCCTGCGCGCAGTGCTTCAGTTCCTGCAGGATGTCATCAGCGATGTGGATTACATGCTGACCGGTCTTGGCGACGGCGACTTTACGATTGTGAGCAAGATGGGCGATAAGTACCGGGGCGAGTACAAATCTCTTCTTATATTTATGAACAAGCTTCGTGAAAACCTGAAGAATACGATGTCCCAGATTAACCAGTCCGCGGATCAGGTGGCTTCCGGCGCGGATCAGGTATCCTCCGGCGCGCAGGCTCTTTCCCAGGGCGCTACGGAGCAGGCTTCCTCTGTTGAGGAGCTGGCGGCTACGATTAACGAGATTTCCAGCAATATCGGCAACAATGCAGAGAACGCGCATTCCGCAAGCACTCAGTCTGATCAGGTAAGGGATCAGGCCGGCGAGAGCAGCAGGCGCATGCAGGAGATGCTGTCCGCCATGTCGGATATCAGCAATACCTCCGGCGAGATTGGCAAGATTGTTAAATCCATTGAGGATATCGCATTCCAGACGAATATTCTGGCTCTGAACGCGGCGGTAGAGGCTGCGAGGGCAGGCGCGGCAGGCAAAGGTTTTGCAGTCGTTGCCGACGAGGTGCGCAACTTGGCAGGCAAGTCTGCGGACGCTTCCAAGAATACGTCTACACTGATTGAGAATACGCTTCAGGCGGTTGAGAGAGGAACCAGGATTGCGAATGAGACAGCCGAGGCTCTGGGCCAGGTTGTATCCGGAGTAGCTGAAGTTGCCTCCACGATTGAGCACATTTCTTCTGCCAGCAAGGAACAGGCAGATGCAGTAAAGCAGGTAACGCTTGGTATCGATCAGATTTCCAGCGTGGTTCAGACAAACTCCGCTACGGCAGAGCAGAGCGCGGCGGCCAGCGAAGAGCTGTCAGGCCAGGCGCAGATCTTGAAGAATCTGGTTAGCCAGTTCAAGATTGGAGACGGCGGCATGTCTTCATCTATGAGCGTGTCAGGTCCTGCCCCGGCTCCCGCTCCGACGCCTGCGCCGATGCCGGATTTAGCCTCAGACAGTACGTATAGCTCCTCCTCGTATGTATCCGCAGGTGGAGACAAGTATTAATGTCACATATGAAACTGATATTTGAAAGAGAGTCTGCCCGGCAGGCTCTCTTTTTAAGCGGGGATTTACCGCATGCATGGTATGAGCCGGCGTATGCCGTCTGATCCTTATTTTGCATAAAATGTAAAGGATTGCTTATGTTCTGGGGGAAAACGCCGAAATTCTTAATAGGTGAGGCGTGTGGCGTCGGTGCGGTTCCTTTGGCTGACGCAACGCGCGCCTTGGGATATGAAAGGAGGATTTGAATGTCAGCGATCAATCTTATCAATTCTGGAAGCTATGGAGTGACAGGTGGATATTCGTCTGTGGACGCTGTGAAGGCGGCTGCGGATGAGAAAAAGACAGAAGGAAAAGTGGAGAGCGCTTCCACCTCGAAAACCCCTGACGTTGATACGTATGAGAAGACTCAGAAGCGTCTGAGCTCGACTCAGCTTAAGCAGATCCAGGATCAGCAGATGGCGTCCTTTACAAGGATGTTGGACGGCATGCTGACCAGCCAGGCCAAGAAGGCAAAATTGGCGTCGAATGGACTCAGCGCTGATCTGTTTTCCGATTTAACCGTAACGCCGGAGCAGAAGCTGGCCGCTCAGCAGGCAATCTCTGAGGACGGCGAGTGGGGCGTAAACGCTGTGGCAACCCGTATTGTGGATATGTGCGTATCCTTATCAGGAGGAGATTCCTCAAAGCTTTCCGAGATGCGCGCTGCTGTGGAGAAAGGCTTTGAGCAGGCCGGCGCACAGTGGGGAACCAGCCTTCCGTCCATCTGCCAGGACACCCATGCTGAGATCAATAAACGCTTTGATTACTGGGAGCAGAACGGATCCGTGGACGGATACGTTTATGCGGCGGCAGGTAAATAAGCATAAAGTTAAATATGGGACGCACTCTGAGGGTGCGGGAGAAATGCGCGGGCAGGGAAAGATTTTTCCTGCCCGGTTTTTTTGCGCCAATTGCGCAGCCGTTCAGACGGGCCTGCGAACCCTCTGCGCAGGCCTATCTGAACTGTTATGAAATTGCCACATTAATTGCGAGTAAAAGAGCAAAAGACCTTGACAAAATACAAAGAAATGTATATAAATGTAAGGTAAGATTGCGAGCATGCAGACAAGACGAAAGATTCAGGTGAAAAGATTATAGGAGGAATATTGTAATGAATAGGACAGAATTAATCGCAGCCGTGGCAGAAAAAGCAGAGCTCTCTAAGAAGGATGCGGAGAAGGCAATCAAGGCTTTTACTGAGGCTGTTTCTGAGGAATTGGCAAATGGCGGTAAGATTCAGCTTGTTGGCTTCGGTACATTTGAGGTAGCGGAGCGCGCGGCCAGAGAAGGGAGAAATCCGAAGACCGGCGAGACGATGCCGATCGCTGCCTCCAAGTCGCCGAAATTCAAACCGGGCAAAGCGTTAAAGGATATGATAAACGAGTAATGAGATTAGATAAATTTTTAAAGGTTTCGCGCCTGATTAAGCGCAGGACCGTGGCGAATGAAGCGTGCGACGCAGGCCGCGTCCTGGTCAACGGGAAGCCGGCCAAGGCGTCCCTTGCCGTTAAGGAAGGGGATGTGCTTGAGATCCGCTTTGGGGCAAGGACAGTGAAAGCCGAGATCCTTGACGTAGCCGAGACGGTGAAAAAGGATGAGGCAAAGGAGCTTTACCGCTATTTATAGGCTAGGGCCCGCGCAGCTTTACAGGGCCTGCGGGGCCGGATTATTCATAAAGCGAACCGCCTCCTAATATATTTAACTATAGTTAGATATGTCAGGAGGTTTTTTGTATGGATGAAAAGCTGAACCGGCGGCCCCACAGGCTGGAGATTTTAAATCGCGGGACAGGCGGCGTTACCGGCATCCAGGATGTGGTTTCCTTTGACGAAAACCAGATTATCCTGGATACAGATATGGGGCTTCTGACCATCAAGGGAAAGAGCCTGCATGTGAGCCGCCTGAGCCTTGAAAAGGGAGAGGTGGATATTGAAGGGAGCTTTGACAGCTTTGCCTATTCTTCCAATGACAGCTACCGGAAATCAGGAGAGTCCCTGTTCGGCAGGCTGTTTAAATAAGAGGGCGGCGGGATGAGCGGGGCGATTTATTATGAGACGTTTCTCCTTGCGGCGAGCCTGGCTGTGGGGATTGGCCTGATGATTGCATATGACGGGCTGCGGCTGTTCCGGGCGCTGGTTCCGCACGGGACACTGTGGACAGGCCTGGAGGACGCGGGGTATTGGCTGCTGTCAAGCGGCGCGACCTTTTTACTGCTGTTTTATCAGAATGACGGAATTTTGAGGTGGTATGCCATCGGCGGCGTTTTGCTGGGCATGACAGCGTACAATGTTACAGTCAGCCGGTTTTACAGAAAGTTATTGAAAAAAACGGCAAAATATTTTACAATGAAGAAAAGAATGCGGCGTGGAAGGAGGCCAGAGCGGGAGGAGCAGGTAAAGGAGAAGCGGCCGGGCAGTATGAGTATGGGGCCAAAAGAGAAAGGAACAGGAACCTGAGAGCATGCGGGAAAACAGAAGGATTCGTAAAAAGAAGAAAGAACGCTTGAACAACCGCATGGCACTTATGGGTGTCACGCTGGTTGTGATGAGCCTGGCGGCTGCCGTACATTTGAAGGGAATTGAGTTGAGGCAGAAGGACGCTGATTACCGTTACAGGGAAGAGGAGCTGGCTGCCCAGGTTGCGGCCGAGGAGGCCCGCGCTCAGGAGCTTGAAGAGTACCGCATTTATGTGCAGACAAAGGAATACATAGAAAAGGTGGCCAAGGAAAAGCTTGGCCTGGTGAATAAGGATGAGATACTGTTAAAGCCGTCGGAAAAGAAGTGAGAGGGGCTAAGAAGCGCGGATCGTTTCGGAATCTGTCGTTCGATTCCGGGGGGAGGTTTGACTGATTTGACAAATATTTCTCTCCACCCTGTATATAATGACTCTATGCAGGTTAGGAGGGATTTTTTGTGCTTAAAAAGAAGAGCTTACATAGAGACATGGCGGATGTGAACGTCTACACGGCTAAGCGGCTGAAGGATATGGCCATGTCTTTAAGCGGGCTTGCGCAGGCCTTTGCGGATGAGATCGGGGGAGGAGGGCGTCTGACAAAGGACGACGGGCTGGCGGCCATGCAGACGGCGGCCGCGGCGGTGTGCGGCGAATGTACCAGGTGCAATCTGTATTGCGGGAGCCGCCGGGAAGAAAGCTATTATCTGTATTACCTTCTCCGGTCGTTTGAACAGAAGGGAAAAATCGATATGGAGGACATGCCCCGGCTTTTCAGGGAGGCATGCCGGAAAAAGGATGAATATATCCTGCACTTAAACCGGAATCTGGGGCGGGCGACCATGAACCTGTCCTGGAAGAACCGCTTTCTGGAGAGCCGGGATACGGTGATCGTGCAGTTTCGCGAGCTGGCGGCGATTCTGGAGGAGTTTTCGGGGCAGATGGAGCACGCCACGGATATCACGGGGACGTGGGAGGAGTCCATCCGCTGCCTGTTCCGCCGCTGCCACATCAGGGTGGAGAATCTGCTGATCCTGGAGTATGAGAATGAGCAGAAGGAAGCCTTCCTGACGCTGCGCAGCGTGAACGGGCGGTGCATGACCGCTCGGGACGCCGCCAGCCTGGTGGGGAAGGCGACGAACGGGAGCCGGTGGACGCCGGCCAGGGACAGTAAAAATATCATTACCAGAAATTCGGCCACCTTCCGGTTTGTGGAGGAAGGAAAGTACAGGATGCTGCACGGGATCGCAAAGGCGGCAAAGGGCGGGGAGCTGGTGTCAGGCGATAATTTTACCTTTCATGAGGGCCTGCCGCGCCAGGTGATCATGAGCCTTTCGGACGGGATGGGAAGCGGCATGCTGGCCAGCGAGGACAGCGGCAAGGTGGTGGAGCTGACCGAACAGCTCCTGGAAACCGGATTTTCGGCCCGATCAGCGCTTAAGCTTGTGAATACCGTGCTTTTGCTGGCCGGGACCGAGCAGAATCCGGCTACGCTCGATCTGTGCTGCGTGGATCTGTACACGGGCGTGATGGAGGCCATGAAGCTGGGAGCGGTTCCCACGTTTGTCCTTTGCCGCGGCGGGGTTGAGATCATGGAGTCAGGGAATCTCCCCATGGGCGTGGTCAAATGCGTGGAGCCGGCGCTTTTGTCCAGAAAGCTGTGGGATAATGACCGGATTATTATGGTCAGCGACGGCGTGCTGGAAGCGCTGCCGGGGGAGAATAAGGAAGAGACGCTTAAGGAGTTTCTGGAGGATGCCGGAAACGGGAATCCGCAGGAGATGGCGGATCGGATACTGGACTTTGCCGCCTCCTTCCAGGACAAGCCCGGGGACGATATGACCGTGCTCGTGGGAGGTATTTTTGAGAGATAGACGGTTTCAGGGATATCAAGCATAAAGATGGGAATGGACATGACAAAAGACGATCGGGAAGCTATGCGTAAAAAAGTATGGTCAGAAGACGGACTGCCAAAAGACGCATTTTTGAGGCAGACGCTTGATTATATGCGGGAAAATGAGATGACCGTCCCGGGGGACGGGGTGGTGGCGGGTCTTTCAGGCGGGGCGGATTCCGTATGCCTGCTGATTCTGCTGCACAGTCTGGAGAAAACGCTGGGAATCGGCCTGCGGGCGGTCCATGTGCACCACGGTATACGGGGCGGGGAAGCGGACCGGGATGCGTCTTTTTGCGAGCGGCTCTGCGGGCGGCTTGGGATCGCCTGCCGCGTGGTCCGGATTGACGCGCCGCGCGAGGCGGCGGAGAAGGGGATCTCCGTGGAAGAGGCGGGCAGGATCGCCAGGTACCATATTTTTGAGGAGGAAGCCCGGGCGTGGGAGAAAGAAGCGCGGAGGGAGGCAGAGGCGCATGGAGAGGCCGGGGAGGCCGGACAGGCGGCGGGGACGGCCTCTCTGGCCTGCCGGCGCGCGCGCATTGCCACGGCCCATCACGCCAATGACAATGCCGAGACGATTCTCCACAACCTTCTGCGCGGGAGCGGCCTAAAGGGGCTTGGCGGCATTGCCCCGGCGCGGGGGCGCGTGATCCGGCCGCTTTTATGGGCAGAGAGCGGGGCAATCCGGGAATTCCTCTCGGAAAAGGGAATCTCATGGGTGGAGGACTCCAGCAACCGGGAGAATATCTATACGCGCAACTGCCTGCGCAACGAGATCCTGCCGCTTCTGGAGGAGCGGATCAATACGGCGGCCATTTCCAATATCCTGCGCGCGGGAATGCGCATCCGGCAGGCGGACGCCTATTTTGAAAAACAGGCGGATGAGTGGCTGGCGGCCCGTATGGGGGACGCCTGTGTGCCTGGCAGGGGCAGTACGGAGGAAAAAAGCGGCGCTTCCCCGAAAAACGGTATTTCCATAAAGGAGCTTATGGAGTGCGAGGAGATCCGGAGAGGCTATATCGTGCGCGGGATGCTCCGGCTTGCAGGCTGTCCGCTGAAGGATGTGACGGCGCGCCATATCGAAGAGATCCTGGCGCTGGCGGACAAGGGAACCGGGAAAACGGCGGCGCTGCCGTACGGTATTGAGGCGCAGACGGAGTATGGGCGGCTGTGCATCAGGCGGCGGGAAACAGCTTCCGCTGATCCGGATTTTGCTGCAAATCCGGACGGGACATGTAAGCAGGAGATCCGCCTGGAGGTCTTTCCTTGTAAAAATCCGGCTGATTTTCCGAAAAACCAGTATACGAAATGGTTTGATTATGATAAAATAAAGGATACGTTATCGGTCAGATTCCGCTGTCCGGGCGATTATTTTATGCTGCCCTCCGGAGGAAGGAAGACAGTCAAGTCCTTTATGATTGATGAGAAAATTCCGCGACAGCAGCGGGGGAGGATTCCTCTCCTGGCTGACGGAAGCCATATTTTATGGATTGTGGGCTATCGGATCAGTGAATACTATAAGATAACAGGGGAAACGAAAACCATTTTACAGGCGAAATTAGACGGAGGAAAAAGCAGTGGCTGATAAGATTAAGGTATTGCTGACCGAGGAAGAGGTTACGCGGCGGATAGGCGAGGTGGCGGCAGAGATAAGCAGGGACTACGCCGGGCGGCACGTCCATCTGCTGTGTGTTTTAAAGGGCGGCGTGTTCTTTACCTGCGAGCTGGCAAAACGGCTGGATTTGTCGGTTTCCCTGGACTTTATGTCGGTCTCCAGCTACGGATCCGGCACGCAGTCCAGCGGCGCGGTGCGGATTATCAAGGATCTGGACGAGCCTTTGGAGGGCAAGGATGTGATTATTGTGGAGGACATCATTGATTCCGGGCGGACACTGTCGTATCTGATAGAGATTTTAAAGAAAAGGAATCCGAAGAGCATTGAGCTCTGTACGCTGCTTGACAAGCCGGAGCGCCGGGTAAAGAAAGAGGTGAAGGTAAAATATACCTGTTTCACGATTCCGGATGAGTTTGTGGTGGGTTATGGACTGGATTACGATCAGAAATACAGGAATCTGCCATATATCGGCGTAGTGGAGGTATAGCGGCAGTTTCGGTGATTTAAGGCTATCCGGGCTGTTACGAAGTATTAAGGAGGAAGTCAGTTGAGGCAGAGACAGTCATTCGGAGGGGGGCTGGGGCTATTGATCCTGGCCCTGCTCCTCTTTATGTTATTTACATCGCGCGGCCAGGGCGTAAGCCAGGACGCTCACTTAAGCTTTCCTGAGTTTATGGTTTACCTGGAAAATGGCGCGATCGCGGGCGCGAGGCTGAGCCCGAACCGGGAGATTCCCACCGGCGAGGTGGAGATTTACATGAGCACCGGCGAGCGGGAAAGCTTCCATGTGCTTGATATCAGGGAAGTGGAGATGGCGCTGCGCGAGGCGGGGATCAGCTACAGTACGGAAGGGATCGTGCAGGAAAATTATTTCCTGTCGCTGATCCTTCCGATCGCCCTGTCGGCCGGAGTCCTGATCTTTTTGTTCCTGTTTATGAATGCGCGTTCCGGAAACGGCGCCAACACAAGGATGATGAATTTCGGGAGAAGCCGCGCGAGGATGAGCCGCGCCAGCGATGTGGATTTTAAGAGCGTGGCGGGCCTTGAGGAGGAGAAGGAGGAGCTTCAGGAGATCGTAGATTTCCTGAAGAATCCGCAGAAGTACACCAGCGTCGGGGCCAGGATCCCCAAAGGCGTGATACTGGTCGGCCCTCCCGGCACGGGTAAGACGATGCTTGCCAAGGCTGTGGCCGGGGAGGCGGGGGCGCCGTTTCTCTTTATTTCTGGTTCTGACTTTGTGGAAATGTTCGTCGGCGTCGGGGCGTCCCGCGTCCGCGATCTGTTTGAGGACGCAAAAAAGAACGCGCCCTGTATCGTGTTTATCGATGAGATCGACGCTGTGGCGCGCCAGAGGGGAACCGGTATGGGCGGCAGCCACGACGAGCGTGAGCAGACCTTAAACCAGCTTCTGGTGGAAATGGACGGCTTCAGCTCCAATGAGGGCATCATTGTCATGGCCGCGACGAACCGCGTCGATATCCTCGATCCCGCGATTCTGCGCCCGGGCCGTTTTGACCGCAAGGTGGCGGTGGGGAAGCCGGACGTAAAGGGCCGCGAGGAGATTCTGGGCGTGCACACGAAGCAGAAGCCCCTGGGAGAGGATGTGGATCTGCACCGGGTCGCCCAGACGACATCCGGCTTTACCGGAGCGGATTTGGAGAACCTCATGAATGAGTCCGCGATCAATGCGGCCAAGGCGGGGAGAAAGTTCCTGGTGCAGGACGATATCGACAAGGCGTTTATTAAAGTGGGGATCGGCACGGAGAAGCACAGCAGGGTGGTCACGGAAAAGGATAAGCGCATCACGGCCTACCACGAGGCGGGCCACGCGATCCTGTTCCACGTCCTTCCTGATGTGGGGCCGGTGCATACGGTTTCCATCATCCCCACCGGTATAGGCGCGGGGTATACGATGCCGCTGCCGGAACGGGACGATATGCACATGACAAGAGGCAGGATGCTTCAGAATATCATGGTATCCCTGGGCGGCCGTATCGCGGAGGAGATCATTTTTGACGATATCACCACCGGCGCGTCACAGGACATCAAGCAGGCGACCGCTGTCGCCCGGGCCATGGTGACCGAATACGGGATGTCGGACCGGATCGGCATGATCAATTACGGCGGCAGCGACAATGAGGTATTTATCGGCCGCGATCTGGCCCAGGCCAGGAGCTACGGCGAGCAGGTGGCCGGCGCGATTGACAGTGAAGTTAAGCGGATAATCGACGAATGCCACGATAAGGCAAAGGAGATTATCTTAGCGCACGAGGACGTGCTGCATACGTGCTGCAGCCTGCTCATGGAAAAGGAAAAGATCGGCAGAGAGGAATTTGAGGCATTATTTGTGCAGGATAATGCGTGATACGGCAGGGGTGGAATATAAATGGCTGAATTTGCACAAAAAAAGGTTTAAAATTTACAGATGTTTGTGCAGACTTTTGATGCGGCCTGTGCTATTATAATAGACGTAACCCCCCCCCAATACATTATATAGTTTTTGCTACACCCCATAAAAACGAGATACCTTCTCCTAAAAAGGCCAGCTACCCCGCTGGCCTTTTTACTTTGGCGGATTTGAGGGGAATGGGGACGGTTTGCGCAACCGTTCAAGTTGTCTGAACGGTTACTGTTTTGTAAGATTTTCATAAAATTGAAATTTCCTGTTGTATATTTGCCATAGAGTCGTTAGAATATGTATCAGTGACTAAAAAGACTTTAAAAGGATCGAGATGATTTATGAACAGAGAAGCATTGTTTTGCGATGAGACAGAAAATTACCGCAGCCCCGCTGAGGCGGATGCCGGGCAGGAGGTGGCGTTTTACTTTCGTACCGGGCGCGGCGATGCGGATGCAGTTTATCTGATAGAGTATGCCAGACAGGATCGCTTAAGGGAGCGCGACATGGAGTACAGCCACAGCGACAGCCTGTTTGATTATTATGTGTGCAGGCTCGCGGCGGGGGAAGGGCAGATGCAGTATTTCTTCCGCGTGGACAGCGGGGAGGAGATCTGTTTTTATGACCGCCTTGGCGTGACGGAGGAGGCGCAGAGGGACTATGCGTTCCGCCTGACGCCGGGCTTCCATGTTCCGAAGTGGAGCAAGGGGGCGGTGATGTACCAGATCTATGTAGATCGGTTCTGCAATGGGGATCCGACGAATGATGTGGAGACGAATGAGTATATTTACCTGGACAGGCCCGTGGAGCGGGTGGAGGACTGGAACGCGCCGCCGGCAGAGCTGGATGTGGGGCGCTTTTACGGCGGCGATATCAGGGGTATCTGGAATAAGCTCAGCTATCTCAAAGGACTCAAGGTGGAGGCAATTTATTTAAACCCGGTGTTTGTCTCGCCGTCAAACCATAAGTATGACTGCCAGGATTATGATCATGTGGATCCCCACTACGGAGTGATACGAAATGATCGGGAGGGCCTGATCGATCCGGGGGCGCCGGACAATTTTAACGCGGAAAAGTATGCGTGCAGGACGGCGGACGAGGAGAATTTAACGGCCAGCGATCTGTTTTTTGCGCGCTTCATAGAGGCGGCCCATGAAAAGGGCATGCGCGTGATCGTGGACGGCGTATTCAACCATTGCGGTTCATTTAATAAGTGGATGGACACAGAGCTGATTTACCAGCATGAGGGCGGCTATTCGAGCGGCGCGTATGTCAGCGCCGACAGCCCTTACCGGAATTTTTTTAAATTCCATAATGAGCAGGGGTGGCCGTTTAATGACAGTTATGACGGATGGTGGGGACATTCTACCCTGCCGAAGCTGAACCACGAGGGTTCAGACAAGCTGTACCAGTATATTATGGACATCGCAAAGAAATGGGTGTCGCCGCCGTTTAATGCGGATGGATGGCGTCTTGACGTCGCCGCGGATCTGGGCTATACGCCGGAGTTTAACCATAAGTTCTGGCGGGATTTCCGCAATGCGGTGAAATCGGCCAACCCGGAGGCGGTGATTATTGCGGAGCACTACGGAGACGCGTCCGCGTGGCTGCAGGGCGATCAGTGGGACACCGTCATGAATTACGACGCGTTTATGGAGCCGGTTTCCTGGTTCCTGACCGGGATGGAGAAGCACAGCGATAAGGCGGATGAGGGGCTGTACGGCAATGGGCGCGCTTTTTTTGATACCATGCGCTATCATATGTGCCGGATGCAGACGCCGTCGCTGATGTGCGCCATGAACCAGCTCTCAAACCACGATCATTCCCGTTTCCTGACCAGGACGAACCGGACGGTTGGACGCCTGAACACCCTGGGCTCTGAAGCGGCGGGGCGGGGGATCCATTACGGCATTTTTCGCCAGGGCGTGGTGATGCAGATGACGTGGCCCGGATGCCCGACGCTCTATTATGGGGACGAGGCGGGCGTGTGCGGGTGGACGGATCCCGATAACCGCCGGACATATCCATGGGGGAATGAGGATCTGGAGCTGATCGAATTTCACCGCTATATGACGGGAATCCGCAGGCGGAATCCGGCCCTGCGCACGGGTTCGCTCACCGAGCTTCTGGAGGAGCCGGGGATGATCGCTTACGGGCGTTTTCAGGCGGCGGGAAAGGAGACAAAGGAGAGCCGCGTGGTGGTGGCGGTTAATACGTGCCAGGATGTGCGGATTTTCAGGATTCCTGTGTGGAAGATCGGCATAACGGATTTTGAGAAGATGAGGCGCGTGATGCTGACGTATGAAGAGGGGTATAACGCAGGTGTTGTGGACTATGAGGTCGGGGGAGGAATCCTGGAGATCGAGATTCCGCCGTCCGGGTCGGCGGTTCTGGCGGCGGAGATGGCGTAGGAGGCGTCCGGGCTGTCTTTTATGAAAAATTGCCGGATGCGGGCGGTCAGGGAATACTGGATCGTAGATCCGCATAAAGAAACGACTCTGGTTTACCGTTTTGAGGAGGACGCCGCCCCGGCTGCCTATCCGTTTGATACAGGGATTGTGTTTGGAATTTTTCCGGAACTGGATGTGACGGTGGCTGAGTAACAGTTCAGATAGGTCTGCGCACCTGCTGCGCTGACCGTACGAAAACGCGGCGGCAGCAGGCATCTGCCCCATCGCGAAGCGATTTTCATTGGCAGATGCCGTAACAGTTCAGGTTATCTCAACTGTTACGTGGCTGAACTGCCGGGGTAGAGAAATTTTTTAAAAAGCTTGCTTTTTTTTGGTTCCTGTGCTATGCTTTTATAGCATTACATCAGTTACGGATGGGTTCCCGAGTGGCCAAAGGGGGCAGACTGTAAATCTGTTGCGTCTCGCTTCGGTGGTTCGAATCCACCTCCATCCAGTTTGGTCTGCCGCAGTGGCGGAACTGGCAGACGCCCGGGACTTAAAATCCCGTGGGTAGTGATACCCGTACCGGTTCGATTCCGGTCTGCGGCACTTGTGGAAAGGCTTATTGCGTGGGTGATAAGTCTTTTTTTGGTATTTTCGCCCTTCGGCTTATGTTGTGTGCGCAGGCCGTGATATAATCGTGAGAGGCCGCCAGTGCCGGTTCCTATATTCATTAAGGAACCGGGAGATAAAAACAATGCGGATGCGGTTCCGCAGGCCCGCGCACCGGAAATATGCCGCAAATGCGGCGCGCGGGCTGCGTATTTTTCAGGTCCGGCTTATGTTTTCAGAATCAGCGCCCGGCCATGGCCGCCTCATCGGCAATCACGACAACGTCGGGATGGAATTGAAGAATCGAAGCGGGAACAGCGGGAGTAACCGGTCCGTACAGGGATTTTTTGAGAATTTCGGCTTTGTCGCTGCCGCTGACCAGGAAAACGATCCGGCGCGCTCTCATGATGGTCCCGATGCCCATGGTAAACGCCTGCCGGGGTACGTCGTCGGCGGAGGCGAAGAACCGCTTGTTGGCCTCAATCGTCATCTCCGTTAAGTCCACACAGTGGGTTTCGGCGGCAAAATGATCGTCTGGCTCGTTGAAACCGATATGGCCGTCATGGCCCAGGCCAAGCACCTGTAAATCAACGCCGCCCAGAGAGCGGATCACGTCCTCGTAGCGCGCGCATTCCGCGGCGGCGTCCTGCGCGGTTCCATCCGGGATATTGGTCTGCGCCATATCGATATTGACATGGGAAAACAGATGATGGTTCATGAAATAGTAGTAGCTCTGATCATTGTCCTTTGTCAGCCCTTTGTATTCGTCAAGGTTTGCGGTCTTTACTTCTGAGAAGTCGAGCTCTCCATTCCGGTATTTTTCAACAAGGCATTCGTAGGTTCCGATTGGCGTGGAGCCGGTGGCAAGGCCCAATACGCAGTCGGGCTTCGTTACGATCTGCGCCGCGATTACGGAAGCGGCCTTTTTGCTCATCTCGTCATAGTTTTTTACCTTATAGATTTTCATGTAAACTCCTCCATATGAAAAATATTTGCGTTCAATGTTTAGAATACCATTTTTGAGTCATAGTTTCAATGGATATCCGCATAAAATAAATAGCAAAGGATAAGGTGGGTTATCAGTGAAATTTATATAAAGAGGAGTGAGGGCATGACGAATTTTCAGAGGCTAATTTCATATATCTATACCTACGAAGGCGGGATAAAGGGAAAAAATATCGGCTTTGCCAAACTGGAAGTCCGGGGGAGCCAATGCCGTATCACAGTCAATGTCAAAAAGATATTTGTGGGCGGGAATCCGATCGGCGTATATATGCTGACAGGGCGGGAGGAGATCCGGATCGGGACGCTGTTTGCGAGAAACGGATCGGGAGAGTTCCGCACAGTGATACATACCCAGGATCTGGAGCATACAGGGCACAGCCTGGATGACTGCTACGGGCTCAGCGTCCATGATGTCGAAAGTAACTGGCGTTCGTATACGACGATCTGGGAGGACGCCGTTGCCCATGCGGCAGAAGTGGATCTGGCGGACGTGACAGCCGGCAAAGCGGCCCGAAATGCGTCCGGGAACACACAGAGCGAATCTCAAAATACACCTCAAAGCATGCCTCAAAGCACTTCTCATAATATGTCTCAGGATACATCCCAAAAAACAGATGCAGTACAGGTGAAAGCGCCGTCCCCGGAACCGCGGACAGCCCCGCTTCCCATTTCAGCGGAAATTGAGAGGGAGCTGGAGCGCGAGGAATTAAAGCAGATGGGAATGCCGGAAAGCGAGATCCATCCCAGACAGACAAGGACAGGAAATGTAGTCCGTCTGTACGGAGGCGGAAGATCAGAGCGGCTGGGAACCCTTCCGGAATTAATCCCGGAGCCGCGGATCGCGAAGGAGGAAGGGGCCGCGGCCGGGATATCTGGTTTTCGTGAAAATGAACACGCCGCACAGTATGAGGATATGAATTTGGAGGCGGAGCCAGAGAAGGCGCATAGAGAAGAGTCTGTGACAGAGGCGCAGGGTGTCCGGGAGTCTGTGAGCGGGGCACAGGAATCTCCGGAAGGCGCGTCCGGCGGGCAGGCGGTTTTGCAGGAAGTGTCAGAGGCAGGGACCGTCCTGGAAAATACGTCTGAGGCGCAGGCCGTCCGGGAAGCTGTGTCCGGGCTGCAGACGGCGCGGGAGGCGGCGTCTGAGCCGGGCGCCGCGGAAGAGGCTTTAGAGATGCCGGGCATAAGGGAGGCTATGGAGGAGATGCCGGGCATACGGGAGGCTATGAAGGAGAGGGAGGCCGTGGAGGAGATGCCGGGCATGCCGGAAGCCATGGAAGAGATGCCGGACGTTCCAGAGGCTATGGCAGAAGCGCAGAACGTACAGACAGGGGGGATGGAGGCGCCGCAGGCTGTCCGGCAGGCCGCCGGGCCTGCGCAGAGCGTCCGGGAAAGCATGCCGCATGAGACCGCCGTCCCGGAGGCCGCGGCAGACAATGGAGCGCGCTCCCATGCGGCATTTGCCGGAACTGCGGGCGGGCCTGCTCTGGGGTTTCTGGAGGAATCGCATCCTGCCATGGAGTCAGAGGCTGTGGTTTCCCAGAGCCCGCAGGCTGTCCGGCAGGCCGGGCCTGCGCTGGCACAGGGAGGGCTCCGGCGGGAGATCAGGAATCAGGTTTCCATGCGCCCCGGCGCGCCGTTGGAGCGCGTGCAGAAGCAGGAAGCAGCCCCGGCGCTGTCCGCGCCGCCCTGTCCGCAGACGGCGGAGCAGAAAGCTCCCGGTACGGCTCCGGCACAGTCGGGTTCGGTTATTTCCTTCAGGGAAAGGAGCGATACACAGAACGAACAGGAAATGTGGGAAATGCTGAGAAAGCGTTATCCCAAGATTCTGGCCTTTGACTATGCCGACGGCTGTGAAATTTTGACCATCAAGCCGCAGGATATCGGCCTTCTCCCCAGGGAAACGTGGGTATATGGGAATAACAGCTTTCTGCTGCATGGCTTTTACAGCTTCCGCTATCTGATTCTGGCAAGGCTCAATAACCCGAACGGCCGGCCGCGCTATCTTCTGGGCATACCGGGCCATTACTACAGTAATGAGAAATACATGGCGGCCATGTTTGGTTTTCCTGATTTTGTCCTGTCAAAAAACCAGCCGCCGAAGGACGGACGCTTCGGGTACTGGTATACGGATATTAAGATCGGGGAATAAAAACGTTGCTAAAATGCCGGGAGACGTTTATACTAAAGCATGTTTGAAAATGTTTTCTGCCAGATGTGCGTTCCGTTTTGTGGGAATGATTTTCAGGCGCGCTTTAAGCGCGCCGGCAGCAGGACGGCGGCTCTGCCGGGCTGCGAACCGTACTATCAGTATGTACTCTCGGAATCTCTCTGCACCTGCCTTTGCGGCTGATTTTCCGCCAGATGCACCCCAATTTAATTAACGTACATCCACGTACGCCTCATAAATTTGTGCGCATCTAAAATCATCTCACAAAATCAGGCGCAGCGGGATTCCGAGAGTACATCAGTAATGTAAAGAGGATAAAAGAGATGCCCAGGATGACAGGAGAGGAAAAATACATGAGGGCAGCCATGCGGGAAGCTGTAAAAGCCCGCGCATTGGGCGAGGTTCCGATTGGCTGCGTGATTGTTTATGAGGATAAAATTATCGGCAGGGGCTACAACCGCAGAATGATTGACAGGAATGTGCTGGCCCATGCGGAGATTACGGCGATCCGAAAAGCATGCCGGAAGATGGGGGACTGGCGCTTGGAGGGCTGCACGATGTATGTAACGCTCGAACCATGCCCGATGTGCGCCGGGGCCATCGTGCAGGCCAGGATTCCGGAAATCAGGATTGGTTCCATGAATCCCAAGGCCGGATGCGCCGGATCCGTGCTGAATTTATTGCAGGAAAAAGGCTTTAACCATCAGGTCCGCATAGAGACGGGAATTCTGGGAGAGGAATGCTCGCAGATGCTGAGTGAATTTTTTAAGGAGCTGAGAAAAAAGAAAAAGGAAGGCGCAGCCGTTCAGTTAAATGCTCCGTAACCGCCCGGGCTTACTGAGCCGTTACGGCGGCCGCGCCTTTTTTCTATTGTTGATTGCCTGGTATACCCCACACTAATTAACCGTACATTTCGCTGGTCTAAATTTCCATCTGCCGCGTTGTCGTCAATCGACGTAGCCACCGCTACGCCGTCGCTTCGCAGACGCACAGATGACACCAATATCAAGCAATGTATTCACTGAAATTTAAGCAACGCTCTAGAGCGTGTTTGAAAATTCATTCCTGGCATCTGCACGCCTCACTTCGCGGTATATTTGTGCCAAATTCACTTAACGCAGCCCGCTGCGCCGCGTTCATTTGGCACAAATCTCCCACAAAGCGGAACGCACATCTGGCAGAAAGCATTTTTCAAACACGCTCTAGAACAGAGAACCCATCAAACACACCGGCGGACCTGTATTTAAAGAGCTTTGTAAAAAAATCCGTTTGGTTCCATTTTTTGTAACGCCTCGGACAACCTGAGCTCCATTTTTTTATTGAATCACCTTAATCCATCCCTCCGGAGCCTTGATGCGCCCCATCTGGATCCCGGTCAGGGTATCGTACAGCTTTTGTGTGACAGGCCCCATCTTCTCCATACCGCTCGGGAAGCAGATCTCGTTTCCGTGATCAACAATCTTGCCTACCGGAGAGATCACGGCTGCCGTGCCGCACAGGCCGCATTCTGCAAAATCTTTCACTTCCTCAAGCAGGATTTCACGTTCCTCTGTCTCCAGTCCAAGGTAATCCCTGGCGGCCTGGAGGATGGAGCGGCGCGTGATGGACGGAAGGATGCTGGAAGACTTCGGGGTAACGACCTTATTGTCTTTGGTTATGAAAATCAGGTTGGCGCCGCCCGTCTCTTCAATCTTCGTGCGCGTCCCGGGATCTAAGTATACATTCTCGTCAAAGCCCTGATTGTGGGCGTCCACGATCGCGTGAAGGCTCATGGCATAATTCAGGCCCGCTTTGATATGTCCGGTCCCGCGCGGGGCTGCGCGGTCAAAATCGCTTACGCGGATCGTGATCGGCTTCGCGCCGCCTTTAAAATAGGGGCCTACGGGAGTGGCAAAGATGCGGAATTGATACTCTGTGGCTGGTTTTACGCCAATCACGGAATTGAAGCCGAACATGTAGGGCCGCAGATACAGGCTTGCGCCGGAGCCATAGGGCGGCACATAAGCGGCGTTGGCCTCCACAACCTTCTGAACCGCGTCAATGAAACGCTCCTTGGGGAACGGCGGCATCTCTAAGCCGGCGGCGGAATTCATCATGCGCTCTGCGTTTAAGTCGGGACGGAAGGCTACAATATGGCCGTCCTCGGTTGTGTAGGCTTTTAAGCCTTCAAAGCATGTCTGCGCGTACTGCAGCACGCAGGCGCATTCGCTCAAGGTAATCGTCGGATCCGTGATCAGCGCGCCTTCGTCCCATGCGCCGTCCTTATACTGGGATACATAGCGGTAATCGGTCTGGATGTAGCCAAAACCAATATTTGCCCAGTCAATGTTCTTTTTTTCCATAAGGTTCTCCTATCTCTGGTTTGTTTGATATTAATGTGTTACAGTATTAAAACATATGATTTACTATTATAATGACTTCCGGGGGATGTTGCAAGTTAAAAGTTGTGGTTGGCGGGGGGAATTACGATGGTTCGTCAGAATTTGCGTTTGATATTGAGGAATCTGGCGGTGAAAGATGCGCGGGATATAGTTTATCGTGAAGAGGCCGCCAGCGTCAGGCTCGCTCCAAGGCAGCCTGCAGCCTGTGACTTGTGCTGCGCTGCATTCACAAAAAGCGCCCCCGCATTAGCTGGTGTGTGAACCGTAACGTTAGCTGGTACTTTTCATTGGGCCCTGTTTTGTGTATAATTAGGTTAAGAATTCTACATTATATCGGACGACCCGATATAAAGACAGCATGCCTAGAGCGTGTTTGAAAATTGCTTTCTGGTAGCTGTGCGTGCCACTTTGTGGGAGATTTGGGCCAAATGAACGCGGCGCAGCGGGCTGCGTTAAGTGAATTTGGCCCCAATATACCGCGAAGTGGCGCGTGCAGATGCCAGGAATGAATTTTCAAACACGCTCTAGGATTAATACGGATGAGATTCTCCGGGAGTTTGGAGACTGGGGGAATGCCTCTGATCTGATAAAGGCAGGCAAAATAGCAGTGGCCCGTCTCAATGATTATTTATCGCGGGGTGTTGCTTTTAATCAGGAGACAACACTATGCGGCCATTCGGTTATAAAAACCATACAGAGGGCAAAAGAGGCCGGATATATGATCGAAATGCATTATGTTGGGGTGGATTCCTCACAGACTGCAAAACTGCGTATTGCCCAGCGGGTAAAAATGGGAGGTCATGGGATTCCTGACCAGGATGTTGACAGGCGGTATGAGGAGAGTCTGAGGAATCTGAAAAGGGTACTGGGATTATGTGATCTGGCAGCGTTATATGACAATACGGCACAATTTAGGAGATTTGCCATATATAAAAACGGGGAGGCGATAAAAGTATCCAGGAATATCCCAATGTGGTATAGGAAGTGGCTGGATATTGTTTTTCAATGAGGATAATGTGCACAAGCTATTTGGTGAAATGTGAACGTATCAGGATACTATTATATCATATTTTTGATTTTTCACAAAAGCTCTTTACAGATTCACTTTAGTATGATAATATGTCATTGCGTTAAAAAGCACAGGCCCTTTCCCGCGTACTGGTTTCAGGCGGGTATGAGGCCCGCGATGAGGAGGATATTATGAAAAAGAGAATATTATGTACAGCGATTGCATCCTTGATGGCATTATCCATGACGGCATGCGGCCAGGAAAAAGCAGCAGAGACAGCGGCCCCGTCGGCGGAGGAGACCGCGGCAGAGGCGGAGGAGAGCAAAGCAGAGGAGACCAAAGCAGAGGAGACAGCGGCAGAGCCGGAGAGTCCGTCGGCGGAGGGCGAAGGAGGGACGTTTATCGTCGGTTTTGACCAGGATTTCCCGCCGATGGGATTCGTAGGGGACGACGGGGAATTTACGGGATTTGATCTGGCTCTTGCAGAGGAGACGGCAAAGCGTCTGGGACTTACATTTACGCCGCAGCCGATTGCCTGGGATTCAAAGGATATGGAGCTGGAGTCCGGCAATATTGACTGTATCTGGAACGGATTTACGATGACCGGGCGCGAGGATAATTATACGTGGACAGAGCCGTATATGGCGAATACGCAGGTGTTTGTGGTGGCAAAGGATTCCGGCATTTCAAGCCAGGCGGATCTGGCGGGCAAGGTTGTGGAGGTGCAGATTGATTCTTCAGCGGAGGCGGCGCTTAAAGAGGCGTCTGATCTGACGGCTTCCTTCGGACAGCTTCTCACCACAGCGGATTACAATACGGCGTTTATGGATCTGGAGCAGGGCGCGGTGGATGCGATCGCCATGGATGTGATTGTGGCAGGGTATCAGATTAAGCAGAGAAATGCGGATTTTGTGATTCTGGACGAGAGCCTTTCAGAAGAGGAGTACGGCGTCGGCTTTAAGAAGGGAAATGAGGAGCTGAGGGATAAGGTTCAGGGAGCTCTGGAGGAGATGGCCGCAGACGGGACCTTAAAGCGTATTTCCGAGGAATGGTTCGGCGAGGATATCACGACCATCGGAAAATAAAGAGAACCATCTACAATGATTTGAAAGCGTATGGCCGCTGTGCAGAGGAACGCGGGGCGCGCAGGCTGTTTGTGTCCTGCCGGCTGATCCGTTTTGGCGCAGCGGCCTTTGCGTTTGAGGCAGGATTTGTTTCAGATGCGATTTTGGGAAGGAACACAGGAAGGAACGATTATGGGGAAAATGACAATCCAGCAGATGATCATACAATTGGCGGGAGGAATGGGGATCAGCATTCAGATTTTTGTGACAACGCTGCTGTTTTCGCTGCCTCTGGGTTTACTCATCGCCTTTGGGCGGATGTCCCGGAGCCGCCTGCTTCAGACGTTTGTAAAGTTTTACATATCCATCATGAGGGGAACGCCTCTGATGCTGCAGTTGATGGTGGTCTATTTCGGCCCCTACTATCTGTTCCGCATCAAGGTTGGCTCCGGATACCGGCTGTGGGCTACGTTTATCGGATTTGTAATCAACTATGCGGCCTATTTTGCGGAGATTTACCGGAGCGGGATCCAGTCCATGCCGGCCGGGCAGTATGAGGCGGCCCGTGTTCTGGGGTACAGTAAATTCCAGACCTTTTTTAAGATTATTCTGCCGCAGGTGATGAAGCGGATCCTTCCTTCCGTCACAAATGAGGTGATTACGCTGGTAAAGGATACGTCTCTGGCTTTTACACTGAGCGTGGCGGAGATGTTTTCCATTGCCAAGGCCCTGGCAGCCTCCCAGACCAATATGATACCCTTTGTGGCGGCGGGGGTATTTTATTATATTTTTAACCTTCTGGTTGCTGTGGGGATGGAGTGGATCGAAAAGAAGATGGATTATTATCGCTAATTGTTTCTGAAAGAGGCGGGAGGGCTGTGGATGATGAAGCTGTTGGAACTGAATCATGTGGAAAAGTCGTTTGATGAGCTGGAAGTTTTGAAAGATATTTCTATGAGCGTGGAGGAGGGCGAGATCGTGTCCGTCATCGGCCCGTCCGGTTCTGGAAAATCAACGCTGCTGCGCTGCGCTACCATGCTGGAAACCATGGATCGCGGAGAGCTGATCTATATGGGAAAAAAGGCGGCGTGGAACGGCCCGGACGGGAGAGCCGTCTATGCGGGAAAAAAGGATTTGAAGGAAATTCAGAGGCAGTACGGCCTTGTATTCCAGAATTTCAATCTTTTTCCCCATTATTCGGTGATGAAAAATATTACGGACGCGCCGCTCCATGTGCAGAAACGCGACAGAGAAGCCGTTTATGCGGAGGCGCGGGAGCTTTTACGGAAAATGGGGCTGGAGGACAAGGAAGACGCGTATCCGTGCCAGCTTTCGGGCGGCCAGTGCCAGCGCGTGGCGATTGCAAGAGCGCTGGCACTGAATCCCAAGATCCTGTTTTTTGACGAGCCGACCTCGGCCCTTGATCCGGAGCTTACAGGCGAGGTGCTTAAGGTGATTAAATCATTGGCGGATCTGCATATAGCCATGGTGATTGTCACGCATGAGATGGCGTTTGCGAGGGATATCTCAGATCGCGTGATTTTTATGGCAGGAGGCGTGATCGTGGAGGAAGGGACGCCGGAGCAGGTGTTCTCCTCAGAAAATGAGCGGACGCAGAATTTTCTGGGGCGGTATGTGGGGGCGCTGTAGAGGAATGGAGTGTAAACCATAAAAATAATGAGGTTGACAATAAGAGAGGGGAGAGGATATAATAAATGCAGTTAAGGAACCGTGAACCTGAAGCGGCCGGCAGCAGTTTATGCAGCTTGAACGGGATTACAACGGTTGTACTGAAAGGGGACTGCTAAATGAGCGAATGTATTGTAAAGGAAATTATAAACGGGAGGCGTCTGTCCAGGGCGGACGATGTGTCATTTCTTCTCACAGAGGATTTGGGAGAGCTCTGCCGGGGCGCGGATGAGATTCGGCGGGCGCTTTGCGGGAACCGGGTTGATCTTTGCTCGATTATCAACGGGCGCAGCGGACGGTGCGGGGAGGACTGTAAGTTTTGCGCGCAGTCTGCCTGCAACCACGCAAAGATAGAAGAGTACCCGTTTTTAGAGCCGGATGAGATTGCGAAGGATTGTAAGACGCACGCGGACAGGGGGATACGGCGGTATTCGGTTGTGACGGCCGGGAGGGCTCTGTCCGGCGCGGAGATGGAGAGGGCGCTTATGGCCTACCGGGCAATGAAGGAGGCGGGCGGGATTGGGCTGTGCGCCTCACACGGACTTCTGTCCCAGGAGGATTTTAACCGTTTAAAAGAGGCGGGAGTGAGCCGCTATCACGCGAACCTTGAGACGTCGGAGCGGTATTTTCCATTTATCTGTACGACCCATACATATGAGGATAAGCTGGAGGTGATCCGCAGGGCCAGGAGAGCGGGGCTTTCGGTCTGCTCAGGAGGTATCCTTGGCATGGGAGAGACGTGGGAGGATCGGATTGATATGGCGTTCAGCCTGCATGAACTGGAGATCCGTTCGATCCCGATCAATTTTTTACAGCCTATTAAGGGGACGCCTCTGGAGGATATGCAGCCCTTATCAGAGGAGGAAATTTTAAGAAGCATTGCTGTCTTCCGGTATATCAATCCCGACGCGTATGTGCGCCTGGCAGCGGGAAGGAACCGGATGGCTGAGTCCGGGAAAAAGGCGTTTTGTTCCGGGGCGAATGCGGCAATTACAGGCGATATGCTGACCACATCGGGCAATCAGATTGCGGATGATGTAGAGATGCTGAGCGCGATGGGGTTTGATCTGTGAAGGAAAGGCGGGAATGAATCATGGAAAAGTCAATGTCTGTAGGAGCAGAGAAAGGAGCCGCCGATAAGGCGGTGTCTGACGGAGCGAAGAAAAAGAAACTTTTTTCAACGGAACAGATGGCTTTGATCGGGGTGATGACAGCCGTGACCTGCATTCTGGGGCCGCTGGTAATTCCTCTCCCGATAAGCCCGGTACCGATTTCCTTCACCAATCTGGCGGTTTACCTGGCGGTATATGTCCTGGGGACAAAGGCCGGGACGATCAGCTATCTTGTCTATCTCCTTCTGGGCTTTGCCGGGCTACCTGTTTTTTCGGGCTTTACAGGCGGCATCGTGAAGCTGGCGGGGCCGACAGGGGGATATCTGGTGGGATTTATTTTTATGGCGCTGATTGCAGGATGGGCGATTGACCGCTTTCCGGGAAAATATGCGCTTCAGGCGGCCGGGATGGTTCTGGGGACGGCGGTGTGCTATGTGTTTGGGACCGTATGGCTTGCCGGGCAGCTTGGAATTGGCTTTGCAGCCGGATTGGGCGTGGGAGTGATTCCTTATCTTCCGGGGGATGCGGTGAAGATCCTGTTTGCGGTTATGGTTGGGGCAAGAGTGCGCAGGGATGTCCGCAGAGTTATGGAAGGGTGACGGCGCTGTTTCAGACGCAATGAAGAGGAATCGTGAAAAGGATTAGTCAGGAATAACCGGAATGCAATCAAAAGGATTAATAAGGAGAATATAATAATGCTGTCATTTGAGAGTGACTATACAGAAGGCGCGCACGAGCGCATTTTAAACCGTCTGATGGAGACGAATCTCGAGCAGCTTTCGGGCTACGGGGCAGATCATTATTGCGGGAGCGCAAAGGAAAAAATCCGGGAGGCATGCGCCTGCCGGAACGCGGAGGTGTATTTTCTGGCGGGCGGGACGCAGACCAATGCGATCGTGATTGATTCCTTATCAGACCGGTATGAGGGCGTGGTGTCAGCCGACACAGGCCATGTAAACGGCCATGAGGCGGGAGCCATAGAGTTCACGGGGCATAAGGTTCTTGCTGTCAAAGGGCATGAAGGCAGGCTCGCCGCAGAAGACTTAAATCAGTACGTTAAAAATTTTCTGGATGATCAGAACCATGATCATATGGTTTTTCCGGGTATGGTTTACATTTCGCATCCGACAGAATACGGGACGCTGTACTCCTTAAAGGAGCTGGCCGCGATATCAGAGGTCTGCCGTAAATACGGCCTTCCGCTTTACCTGGACGGCGCGAGGCTCGGCTACGGCCTGATGAGCCGTGATACAGATGTAACGCTGCCGGACATCGCCAGATATTGCGATGCGTTCTATATCGGAGGGACCAAAGTAGGGGCCCTGTGCGGCGAGGCCGTGGTATTCACGAGGAATGCGCCAAAGCACTTTATGACGATTGTAAAACAGCGCGGCGCCCTCTTAGCCAAAGGGCGTCTTCTGGGAATCCAGTTTGATACGCTGTTCACGGATGATCTCTACTTTTCCATCAGCCGCCACGCGATCGATATGGCGGAGCTTTTGAAAAAGGGATTTCAGGAAAGAGGCTGTCAGTTTTATCTGGAATCCCCCACAAACCAGCAGTTTATCATTCTCGAGAACCACAGAATGGAGCGCCTCAGGGAACAGGTTTCATTCAGCTTCTGGGAAAAATATGATGAGAATCATACAGTTGTCCGCTTTGCCACAAGCTGGGCGACCAGAGAGGAAGATATTGAGCGGCTTATGAAGCTCTTGGATAACAGTAATGAAATACATTGAATGAAACTGAGATATTAAAGGAACCTGAAGCTGAGTCTATGCAGTCAGCTCTATGTAACAGTTCAGAGGGTGTCTGGACTGTTACAGCGCAATCAATCGCCAAATTTCTCCCAACCGGATTATTCTGGACGAACCCCTCCCTTTATGATATAATTGTGAAAGTATTTCGCGTCCATTCATGACACGCCAGCGTGTAAAAGCGGAGTATTTTATAATGATCCGCCATGAACGCACATGGAAGCGAAAAGTGTTTCTCACAGGAGGACAAGATGGGAAAAAAATTCAAGATTCAGAGCCAGCTTCGCCTGTATCTCCAGTGGCCGATTCTGCTGTCCGTTTTCGTGATGGCGGCGAATCTGGTGGCCGGGGCCTTAAGCCCGCGGGCGGGGCTGGCGATGTCGGGTTTTACGCTTCTCTATATTATGATTGCCATGTGGCTTTTTCTGTACAGGCGCAAGAAGCTTTTAAACGGCATGGTAGAGTTTTCGGCCCAGTATGCCTGGGTGCAGAAGCAGCTCCTGGATAATATGGCAATGCCTTATGCCGTTACGGACGAGACCGGACGCCTTTTGTGGCTGAATCAGGCTTTTTCCGACATTGTGAGAGAGGAAAAGGAGAGCCGCAGGAGCTTAACGGCGCTTTTTCCGGAGATCACGAGGGAATTTCTGGACGAGATGGAGGACGCGGCGAGCGTCCATTCTTCCTTTGAGGATAAATTTTACCGGGTGGATATCCGGAGAATCTATGTGGACGAGGAAGAGGGGCTCCGGATGGGAATGTCTGAGGGCGAAGGCGGGGATCTGCTGATGGGGGTTTACCTGTTTGATGAGACGGAGGAACTGTTTTACAAGCAGGAGATCGACAGGCAGAAACTGGTAGCCGGGCTGATTTACCTGGACAATTATGACGAGGCGCTGGAGAGCGTGGAGGAGGTCCGCCGCTCGCTTCTGTCTGCCCTGATCGACCGCAAGATCAACAAGTATCTCACGAATCTGGACGGGATTGTAAAAAAGCTTGAAAAGGATAAGTATCTGTTCGTCATAAAACAGGAGTCTGCCGAGGTTCTTCAGGAGGATCGGTTTGCCCTTCTGGAAGAGGTGAAGACGGTCAATATCGGCAATGACATGGCGGTTACGCTGAGCATCGGCATGGGGATGGACGGCGACAGCTATTGCCGCAATTATGAGTTTGCCAGAACGGCGATTGATATGGCTCTGGGCCGGGGCGGCGATCAGGCGGTGGTGAAGGACGGCTCGAAGATCCGCTACTACGGCGGCAAGTCGCAGCAGCTTGAGAAGACGACGCGCGTGAAGGCGCGCGTAAAGGCTCATGCGATGCGTGAGCTGATGGAGACAAAGGATAAGCTCCTGATCATGGGCCATAAGAACGGCGACAGCGATTCCTTCGGCGCGGCGGTGGGCATCTACCGCGTGGCGACATTTCTGAATAAAAAAGCGCGGATCGTGGTGAACGGCGTCAATTCTTCGGTGAAGCCGATGATGGCGCGTTTCCAGGATAATCCGGATTACCCGGAGGATCTGCTGATGACCGGGGAGGAAGCGGCCGAGTGGGCGGACGCGGGCACGATGCTGGTGGTGGTGGATGTGAACCGGCCCAGTATTACGGAAGCGCCGGAGCTTCTTAACAGGATCCGGACGATTGTAGTGCTGGATCATCACAGGCAGAGCAGCGAGATCATTGACAATGCGGTGCTTTCTTATGTGGAGCCGTACGCGTCCTCGACGTGCGAGATGGTGGCCGAGATCCTGCAGTATATCGGGGACGGGATTAAGATGCGGCCTGCCGAGGCGGACGCGATGTATGCCGGGATCGTGATTGATACGAATAATTTCCTGAACCAGGCAGGCGTCAGGACCTTTGAGGCAGCGGCCTTCCTGCGCAGGAACGGCGCGGATGTGGTGCGGGTGAGAAAGCTGTTCCGCGATCGCCTGGAGGACTATAAGGCAAGGGCTGAGGCCATCCAGAGAGCTGAGATTTATAAACACTTTTTTGCCATATCAGAGTGTCCGTCGCAGGGCCTTGAGAGTCCCACCGTGGTGGGCGCGCAGGCGGCGAACGAGCTTTTGGATATTGTGGGGATTAAGGCTTCCTTTGTGCTCACACAGATCCGGGACACGATCTATTTCAGCGCCCGCTCCATTGACGAGATAAATGTCCAGATCATGATGGAGAAGCTGGGCGGAGGAGGCCACCGGACGATTGCCGGGGCTCAGATAAAGGATATCAGCGTCCCCGAGGCGAGAGAGCGGATGAAAGCCATTATTACAGAGATGCTTGAGAAAGGAGAGATATAGGATGCAGGTTGTATTATTAGAGGATGTGAAGGCGCTCGGTAAAAAGGGCGAGATTGTGAAGGTAAATGATGGTTATGCGAGGAATTTCATACTGCCTAAGAAGCTGGGAATCGAGGCGAACGCAAAGAATTTAAACGACTTAAAGCTTCAGAAGGCGAATGAGGAGAAGCTGGCCGCGGAGCGGCTTGAGCAGGCGAAGGAGCTTGCGAAAAAGCTGGAGGCCGCTTCGGTTACGGTTTCGATTAAGGCGGGAGAGGGCGGCAGGGCGTTTGGTTCGGTTTCCTCCAAGGAGATCGCCAAAGCGATTTCCGATCAGCTCGGCCTTGAGATTGATAAGAAGAAGCTGGCGCTCCCGGAGCCGCTTAAGACCTTCGGAACCCATGCGGTGCCGGTGAAGCTCCATAAAGACGTGACAGGCAAGCTTTCCGTGAAGGTGGCGGAGGGTTAGCCCGCTGTCCGCGGCGGGATTGTTGACTGGAATTACAGGAGGTTCGCGCGATGGATGAAGCGCTGGTAAAACGTATTCTTCCTCACAGTGTAGAAGCGGAGCAGTCCGTGATCGGTTCCATGCTGATGGATCGCGAGGCAATTATTTCGGCGTCTGAGATGATCACAGGCGCCGATTTTTACCAGCGCCAGTATGGGATTGTGTTTGACGCGATCGTGGAGCTGTTTAATGAGGGAAAGCCTGTGGATTTGGTGACTCTGCAGGATCGCTTGAAGGAAAAGGACGTGCCGCCGGAAATCAGCAGCCTCGAATTTTTCCGCGATATCATGGCCATGGCGCCGATTGTGGTGAATATAAAGGCATACGCGGGGATTGTCCGGGATAAGGCGGTGCTGCGCCGCCTGATTAAGGTGAGCGAGGAAATTGAGGGGCTCTGCTACGGAGGCCGGGAGAAGCTGGAGGATATTCTGGCTCACACGGAGAAAACGGTGTTTGACCTGTTACAGAGCCGCAGCAGCGGGGATTTTGTGCCCATCCGGCAGGTGGCCTTAAATGTTCTGGAGCGGATTGAGGCCGCCTCGAAGAGCAACAGCACCGTGACCGGAATTCCGACAGGGTTTATTGATCTCGATTACAGGACGTCGGGCTTCCAGCCGTCGGACTTTATCCTAATCGCAGCGCGCCCTTCAATGGGAAAGACGGCCTTTGTGCTTAATGTGGTAGAGCATGTGGCGGTGAAAAAGGGCCTTCCCTGCATGGTGTTCAGCCTTGAGATGTCAAAGGAGCAGCTTGTGAACCGCATGCTGTCCATGGAATCCAATGTGGATTCCCAGAAGCTGCGCACCGGCACGCTCACAGACTCAGACTGGGATGCGGTGGTAGAGGGGATCGGGACCATCGGCGGCTCGAACCTGATTATTGACGATACGCCGGGCATTTCAATCATGGAGCTGCGCTCAAAATGCCGTAAGATGAAGCTGGAGCACGGGCTTGATATTGTGATAATTGACTACCTGCAGCTCATGAGCGGCAGCGGGCGGGGCGGCGAGAGCCGGCAGCAGGAGATCTCAGAGATTTCGCGCTCCTTAAAGGCCCTGGCCAGGGAGCTTTCCGCTCCGGTGGTGGCGCTTTCCCAGCTCTCCCGCGCATGCGAGACGCGTCCGGATCACAGGCCCATGCTGTCGGATCTGAGGGAATCGGGGGCCATTGAACAGGATGCGGATGTGGTGATGTTCCTTTACAGGGATGATTATTATAATAAAGATACGGATACGCCGAATATCGCGGAGGTGATTATCGCCAAGCAGAGAAACGGGCCGATCGGCACGATCCAGCTTATGTGGAGGCCGGAGCTGACGAAATTTGCTAATCTGGCCAGATAGTTTAGGGATCGTGAGAGGGCCGCCCGCAAGACTTCATTCACGTTGTAAATATCATACCTTAATCCGCTTACAAAAATTTCCCCGACCATTCATATTCTTTCTTAACCCGGCATATAGTAGTAGTAAGCTACGAAATATAGTGGACTAAAGGAGAGGATACATATGGCTGAGATACATTATCTGATTTCAGATGCGTCGAAGAAGGTAGATGTGGAGGCACACGTCCTGCGCTACTGGGAGGAGGAGCTGGAGCTGTCGATTCCGAGGAATGAAATGGGGCACCGGTTTTATACGGATTATCATATCAGGCTGTTCCGGCAGGTGAAGTCGCTGAAGGAGAAGGGCTATCAGCTTAAGGCCATCAAAGCCGCGCTGGCAAAGACCTTCCAGGACGGGAAGACAGTGATTTCCGGCGAGATTCTGGAAGAGGATGTGATTGCGGCGCTGAAGGGCACAGGGCCTGAAGGGCAGGAGGCGCGGGAAAAGGCCGGGACAAAAGAAGAAGCAGAAGGCGGACAGGCCAGGGAGAAGGCGGCGGAGGATTCCGCGGTCAAAAACCTCGCGCCCTTTGACAGTGACAGCGTGGAGGCGCTTCTGGCAGAGGAGAAGATGGAACAATTCCAGAAGCTCATGGATCATATTATCGGACGGGCCATGGAGGAGAACACGGAAAAGCTCAGCCAGGATGTCAGCTATCTGGTGCATGACAAGCTGATGAAGGAAATGGAATATCTGATGCGTGTGTCGGACGAGCGTGAGGAAGAGCGGTTCAAGCAGTTAGACGAGGCGATCCGCTCCTGCCAGAGAGATAATCTGGGACGGGCAGAGGCGGCGGCCTCGGCTTTTCCGTTTTTCCATTTTAAAAAGAAGAAATTCGGGAGAAACGGAAATAAACTGTGACGGTTATCAAAACGGTTACAGCATAACAGCATCAGGCGTCCGGCTCAATGCGCGCTCCGGGCGTCCCGGCGTATTTTTAGCCTCGTTTACGATATCACCGAATCCCGGGCGCAGGCGGCTGTGAAGGCTTCAAACAGCGCCTGGGCGTGGGACTGCGCGCGGCAGAGCCATTCCGGATGCCACTGTACCCCGATCAGGAACGGGTAATCCGGGTGCTCCAGGGCTTCAATCACGCCGTCCGGAGCCTGACCGGCTGTGCGAAGGCCCGCGCCTGTCCTGCGCACGGCCTGATGGTGCAGGCTGTTGACAGCAAGGCGCGTCGTCCCGGTGATGCGCGAAAGCTGTGAATCAGGGGCCAGATCAACGTGGTGCGAGGGCGCGTCGGCCCGAAAAGGCTGTTTGTGGGCTATGGGGAGCCGATCCGGAAGCTGCGCGTCCAAATCCTGATAGATGTCGCCGCCGAGGGCGATATTGATAAGCTGGATTCCGCGGCATATGCCAAGAATCGGCTTTTTTCGCTTATAAAACTGATGAAAAAGCGAGAGCTCCGTCTCGTCCCGGAGGGGAGAGAAATCCCCGCAGTACCGGAGCGTCTCCTCGCCAAAGCGGAATGGATGCACATCCGGCCCCCCTGTGCATAAAAGGCCGTCTAAGGATTCTGATAACTGGATACAGTCCTCCTCTTCCAGGGTCAGAGGGAGGACAAGGGGAATGGCGCCGCAGTCTTTCAGCGCGTCCGTATAACGGGGACTCATGCGAAGCTCCCCGGTTTTCGTCTCATGCGAAGCCGTCAGGGCAATAACCGGTTTTTTCATTAAGATCTCCTTTTAAAGCAGACAATCATATAGAGACAACGACAAAAAAGACTGCCATTCCTGACAGTCTCTTATGTATGCTTTACACAATGTTCAATCAGCCCTGCTCAATAGCGCCGGTCGGGCATGTGCCTGCACAAGTTCCGCAATCGATGCAGGTATCAGCAGAGATCTCATACTTGCCATCGCCCTGGGAAATAGCGCCAACAGGACATTCGCCTGCGCATGCGCCGCAGCTTACACACGTATCGGTAATTACATATGCCATGATAAAGTACCTCCTTTATTTTTAACTTTTAGATTATTTTAAACCAAAAGAGTGAATTATTCAAGAAGAATTTACTGCATTTTATGTTTAAAAATAGGATCATGGCAGCCGGAGAGGATTTCGCCGTGCAAACGCGGATCGGGGTGAAGACGGCGGCCGCGCATCCGGGCCCGCTGTGCGCGGCGATTATGCCCGGGGAGGACAGCCTGGCCTTCCTGGCTGGCTGCTTATAAGGCGGACAGTGTCTGCAGGGCGTGTTCTTTTACAATCACCTCATAGTGCTCCTGAAAGTAGGCTTCCGCCGTAGATGAGGCTTTGACGGCGTCGCCGTACTCGGATAAAAGGTTGCAGACGCGCTGAAAGGAATCGCTGTCCGTATCCGGCCGGCGGATGACAAGATAATAGCGATCCTTTGCGGTATTTTTATAAAGCGTGTTAAGGCCGTCAAAAATCGGGCCGGAGATGCGGGCGGCGGCGCATGCCTCGTCGAGGCTTTTAAAGGTAAATATGCGGATAGCCGACGCTTCGTCTCCCTTTCCGTCCGTGAGATCCTGGCCGCCCTGCGCGCCTTGCTGGCCGGCCAGCGCGTGATCCGGAAGGGCGGAGGCCGCATTGTGGGCCAGCATCTCAAGAAGGCTGTCCGCGCCCTCTAAGAGCTCGCTCGTCAGGCCTGCAAAGGGCTCTTCATCGTCTGACATGGGGGCAAATTTGGAGAAGCGGGTGTCCAGCTCCTCGGGATCCTCGATCTTGGTGATGATCAGCATAATACTCTCGTTAGAGAGCGGGATGGCCTCCACCATGAGGGGGATGTCCTCCGCGTCAAAACCGACCTCGCTGGATGCCTTCTGTATCATCTCCCGGAACAGACGCTTGGCCTTCTCGCTTCCATAGGCCAGTTCCCCTAAATTTAAATCGCGCACGCTCAAGTCAAAGCTGGTGAGCGTACAGCGTATCTGGTTATCGTTAATGCGTTCTATCTTCACTTGAATCACTTCCTTTATCTTTTACGGTTTAAAATACAGGTTTTACTGGTATCGCCCGGGAAGCTGCCCTGAAATCGATGCGTTCAGGCGTTTGCTCTCAAGCGTTCTGTTATTCAATCATACTATATAATATAAGCATTTGGCAATTCTTATATGAAAAATTTTATTAAAAATTTATGGAACAGGACGAAAAAACAGTTGAAAAATTCCAAATGATCCTTTACAATACATATTAAGAGATGGCATTGCAGAAAGGAGGCGCAGTCAGTAGAGGATACCATACTGTTTGGAAAGTATCAGATAGACAGAGTGATCGGGCGCGGGAGAAGCGGAACCGTGTTTTTGGCCAGGCATCTGGCCCTTGACGAATGGAGGGCGATCAAGAGAGTCCCCAGAGCGTGTCAGGGCTTTGCCAGGGAGGCGGCGGTCTTAAAGGAGCTGAAGCACCCGGGAATTCCTGTTATCTATGATTTAGAAGAGGATTCGAGTTATTATTATCTCATCGAAGAATATCTGGACGGTGAGTCATTATACGCCCTGATCGAGAGGCGGGGCGGTCTTGCAAGGGCAAAGGCCCTTTCCTACGGGATTGAACTTTGCCGTATCATAAGTTATCTGCATTCAATCGAACCTAATCCAATTTTGTATCTTGATCTCCAGCCCCGGAATATTTTGATATGTCAGGGAGCATTAAAGCTGATCGATTTTGATCAGGCGGTTACGGCCCGATCGGCGAAGACCATGCGCGAGCGCTACGGAACAGAGGGGTTTGCGGCCCCGGAACAGTATACAGACGAGCCTTTGGATGAAAGGACCGATATCTATGCCATTGGCGTCCTCCTTTACTACATGGGGACCGGCGCATTTCCCGGCAGGGAAAAGGACGGACGGTGTACGGACCGCGCGCGGGAGCGGGCGCAGGAGGTGTTTGCCCGGGAGACGGCCGCTGTGATTATGAGGTGCTTAAACCCGCAGAAAAAACTGCGCTGTCAGAGCGCAGAGGAAGTGCTGGAGGCGCTTTTACATGTAAAAACAGGTGGTTCCGCACAAAATCAAATGCCATTTCTTAAGGTTGCAGTTGCCGGCAGTAAGCCGGGCATAGGCGTTACCCATGTCTCCTTAAGCGTGAGTTCGTATCTGTCCGGCAGGGGGCTTTCCTGCCTGTACCGGGAGAGGAATGATTCCGGGGCGGTCAGGAAGGCGGCGGCGTACCGGGGGCTTAAGCCTGACCGGTACGGGCTGATTCATCTGGACGGATACGCGATGAAGCCGAGATACGGCCCCTGCGTGCAGCTTGCCGGGACTTACACAGACGCTCTCGTTGATGACTTTGGAGCCGTACTCCAGACGGCTCTGGAGGAGGAATACGATATCCTGCTTCTCGTGTGCGGGGCGGGTGACTGGGAGCTTGAGGATTCTGTTAAGGCCGCGGGCGCGCTTGCGCATAAGGAGAACCTGCGCGTTCTGTTTAACCACAGCTCTCCGGATGTAAGGCCGGTTCTTCCGGGAGACATCGCGGGGCTTAAGTTTTACAGGCTTCCCACATGCCATCTGACGGAAAAGTGCGATTCTATTTCCGCCTTTTGGGATATATGCTTTAAAGGGACGAGCGGCGGACTAAAGATCCGGGACTGGCCCGGAAAGGAAGGGAGAAGGAAAAAAGGGGGGACCGGATGGCCGTTTGGCATAAGGCCGCAGGATCGTTTAGAAAAAGGGCGGCGCAGAGAAAAGGGCGCTCCCTGCAGCAAACGCCTGAGATAATCGGGATTGCCGGAAGCGGGCCGTCGGTTGGGGTCACGCATATGGCGATTTTGACAGCGAATTATTGTGCCGGCGTATTAAACCAGAGAACAGCGGTTCTGGAATGGAACGAGAGCGGGGATTTTGGCGGTTTAGAGCGAATTTTGTCGAAAAAAGCGGTCACAGATTCCCGATCGGGATCGTTTAATATTATGGGGGCATTCTATTATAAAAAGGCTGGTAAGGATGAGCTTTTAGGATGCGCCGCAAGTGGTTTTAATGCGATCGTAATAGATTTCGGCATATTCAGAAGCGAAATACAGGATGAATTTCTGCGCTGTGACCGCAGGTTTCTGGTGGGTTCTGTGAGCGAATGGAAGCTGGATGCGTTTGCTGGGCTGGCGTCACAGACAGGGACAGACAGGCGCGGCTGGGAGTTTTTCAGCGCGTTTGGAAGCAGGGAGGCGCTTAAGATGACAGAGAAGCTTCTCGGAATCCGAATCAGACGGATCCCAATTGCCGGGAGTGCATTTGCCATAACAGAAGATATTCTGGATTTTTTCGGAACATTTCTCGGATAAGGGGGAGCAGGCGTTAATATATCATATGATTCGGGACTGTCATGACCGATGGTTTATGACGGTTCCTTACCTCCGATATGCTCTTCTGGCAGGTTCTGTCCCGATTAGGCGGGGGAAAGGTACAAATGAAAAAACAAGAAAGGAATCAAGAATGGGAGAGGAGGAAGAGGCAGCAGCAGCGGATTTTTATGGAGGGGCTTTGCCGCTACCGGGAGAAGGGGATCTCCATCCTGATCGACGGCAAAGAATGTACGCCTGACGAATACCATAAAATATTTGAGATTAAAGAAGATGGCTCCTTTTATATGGGAGATTATATCAGCGCCGAAACAGGGGTGCTGGCAGAGATCCACTTTGACCGGGTCTATAACCGATAGGACGGGGCAGGGACGGGCAGGCAGAAAATACACGCGCCTGCCGCCCTGAAGCGTCCGGCAGGTCTGGCGGTGTGCGCTGCGGCAGCAGGACGCGGGCGGCAGAGGGAAGGGCGGCGTAACATTTCAAAGGATATGAACGGCCATGAGATGACGACGGAAGATGCTGTCCTGCCTGGAAAGCAAAATGTAAGAAAAAAATCCACATTCCCCGGTCAAGGTGTGTTATACTTAGAAACAGTTGAAAGCAAACCTTTTTGAAGGCCGGAGGAAAAGATGAGGAAAAAAGGATCGTCGCTTGGATGTCTGTCGCTTATACTTCTGCTGCTTATCGCGTGCGCAGCCGGAATTTACGCCTGGAAGCGCTACGGGCCGACAAAGGAGCCCGCTGATTTGGATGAGCTCTATCAGGTGCGGGCAGAGGATGAGGTAACTGTATTCTTAAATTATGAGATGCAGGAGGCGCGGGGAATTTATGAGGAGGGACAGACCTATCTTCCGATAGACTGGGTCAATAAGAATTTAAATGAACGTTTTTACTGGGATAACAATGAGGCTCTTCTGGTCTATGCCCTGCCGGATGAGATACTGACCGCCCCGGAGGGGACAAAAGGCCCCGGGGGAAGACGGCTTTTCATACGGCGGGGGGAGGATGTCCTCCTGTCTCTGGGCCTTGTTTTAAACTATACGGATATCCGGGTCAACGCTTACGACAGCGGAAAACAGAAGCGCGTGTTTATCCAGGACACTTGGGATGAGGTTCCGGTGGCAGTGATCAGCAAAAACAGCAGGGTGCGCGTCAAAGGCGGCGTGAAGAGCCCGGTTATCACTAACGCTGTTAAGGGCGAGGACGTGATTGTGCTGGAAACCATGGAGCGATGGTTCAAGGTGCTCACACGGGACGGGCACATTGGCTATATGCCGGGCAGCAGGCTTACGGATCTTAAGGCGGAGAAACCGGTCAGCAGCTTTAAAGCGCCTGTGTACCAAAATATTTCTCTGGACGAGAAGATCACGCTGGTATGGCATCAGGTCACGCTGGAGGCCGCCAACGCGGTTCTGGAGGAGCTGCTGGCCCAGACAAAGGGAATCAATGTAATTGCGCCCACCTGGTTTACACTGAGCGACAATGAGGGGAATTATGAATCCCTGGCCGATAAGAGCTATGTGGAAAAGGCTCATGAAAAGGGAATCCAGGTCTGGGCGGTGGTAGATAATTTCAGCCGGGAGTGCAGTAAGAATGTGCGTTCCGAGGTGCTTTTGTCAAAGACCTCGGTTCGGAAACGGCTGATTGAGAATCTGATGAAAGAGGCGGATACATACGGCTTTGACGGTATCAACCTCGATTTTGAGAGCCTTAAGGAGGAGGCCGGCGTCCATTATATTGAATTTATCAGGGAGCTGTCGGTTTCCTGCCGCAGGAAAGGGCTTGTGCTGTCTGTGGACAATTACGTCCCGGCAGGATATAACTATTTCTATAACCGCAGGGAGCAGGGTATCGTTGCGGATTATGTGATTATCATGGGATATGACGAGCACTATGCAGGCGGTGAGGCCGGCTCGGTGGCGTCCATTGGATATGTGGAAGACGGCATACGCAACACACTGGAGCTTGTCCCCAGGGAAAAGGTGATCAACGCGGTTCCCTTTTATACCCGCCTGTGGACGCAGTCAGGGGAAAAGCTGTCCTCAAAGGCAATGGGGATCTCGGCTGCGAAGAAATGGATCGAGGAACAGGGGGCGCAGCTTCAGTGGAATGAGGAGCTGGGGCAGTATTACACGCAGGCGGAGACAGAGGACGGGGAGTCCATGCTTTGGATGGAGGACAGCCGTTCTCTGAAGCTTAAGATGGATGTGATAAAGAAAGAGGATCTGGCCGGCGTGGCCTGCTGGAAGCTCGGGCTGGAGCCGCAGGAGATTTGGGATGTGATTGGATGGGAGTGATGTGTTAGAGCGGATTAGGATGTAATTCAGAAGCGACTGGGGGTCTCTGACGATGGGGGCCTCCTTTTTTGTGGGATGCGGGGAAACTGCCCCTGGCTACGTTATTGGCAGGCGGTGGAAGGGGAGTACAGATTTTTGTCATAAATTTAGAAATGTCCTGTCACACGACCGCGTTTTGCTTGTCTAATTGAATATGGAGGTGAAAAGTATGGATCATATTACTGACAAAGAACGGCTGCTTTTGATTGAGCAGGCGGTTGCCGGCGATAAAAAGGCGTTGGAGACGCTCGTCCTCGGTGTGCAGGATCTGGTATTTAACCTGTCGCTGCGGATGCTCGGGACGTTTCCGGATGCGGAGGACGCGTCGCAGGATATTTTGGTGAAGGTCATCACTCATTTGTCCTCATTCAGGGGAGAGAGCTCGTTTTCTACCTGGGTGTTCCGCATTGCGGTTAATCACCTGAAAAAATACAGGAAGCATATGTTTGCGAAGCTTCCGCTCAGCTTTGAGTTTTACGGGGATGATATCCGGAACGGGAAGGTCGATGATGTGCCGGATTTGACACAGGATGTGGAAAAATCTGTTTTGGCAGAGGAGCTGAAGATGTCCTGCACGAACGTTATGCTGCAGTGTTTGGATGTGGAGAGCAGATGTATTTTTATCCTGGGCGCGATGTTTAAGGTGGACAGCCGGATTGCGGGCGATATTTTGGGGCTTACGCCGGAGGCTTACCGGCAGAGGCTGTCCAGGATCCGGAAGAGGATGGCAATGTTTTTGAATGAGTACTGCGGTGAATGCGGAGGCGGGGCGTGCCATTGCATTAACCGGGTCAATTACGCGATCCAAAATCACAGGATTTCTCCGGCTCATTTGGATTTTACCTCTGCAAAGCCGATATCTTCCCGGAAGATGGCGGAGGTAAAGGAGGCGATGGAGGCCATCGACGATTTGTCAGAGGAGTTCTCTTTTTATAAGGCGTATGAGTCGCCGGAGGTTTTGAAAGAGGCGATCCGGGCGTTTCTGGCCGGGACAGCCTTTTCGGTTGTCCGGAATGCGTAGGAGGTAAATAACATGAATATATCGTCTGTCCTGAGCTATCTGACGGATTTGAGCCAGAATAATAATCGGGAATGGTATCACGCGCACAAGGCGGAATATAAAGCGGCAAATGCGGAGTTTGAGGCGCTGCTGCAGGCGCTTATGCTTCGCATCGGGGAATTTGATTTAAGTATTCTCAACCATGATCCGCATACGCTTACGTTTAAGCTAAACAGGGATACCCGGTTCAGCCGCGATAAATCACCGTATAACCCCGCTTTTCGCGCCCATATTTCCTCCATGGGGAAATTGCCGGTTCCGGTTGGGTATTATATGATGATAAAGCCGGGGAACCAGTCGTTTTTGGGGGGCGGGCTGTTTGCGGATATGTTTAAGGACGCGACGGCGATGGTGCGGGATTATATTGCGGCAAATGGACCGGAATGGGAACAGATCGTCCATGCTGCGGATTTTAAAAGGCATTTTACGGTTCAGGGGACAGCGCTTAAAAATGTTCCGGCCGGATATGACAGGGAGCATCCGCAGGCGCAGTTTCTGAAGTTTAAGAGCTGGTATCTGGAATATCCTGTCAGGGATGAAGAGATGGAGGATGCGGAAAAGTTTATGGTCCGGGCGGCAGAGATTTTCCGCCTGATGAAGCCATTTAATGATTATCTGAACAGAGCGCTTGCTGGCTTTCAGATGCCGGAGCGGTGAGGAAAACATCTTGGGATGACAAAAATGTTGTTGCGGCGGTTTATGTCTGTGTGCCGGAACAGAGTACAGGCAGCATTGCGGCGGTTTTGAACGAATGAGTTTAAAGCCGCCGCTTTTTATGTACAGGCCCGCATAAGGAAGTCTGCTTCTATAAGCAGCATGCGGGCCGCGCGGCGGGAAGGGGAAAAGATTTCCCCCGTAACAGTTCAGACAACCTGAACTGTTACGGCATCTGCCTATAAAAATCGCTTCGCGATGGGGCAGATGCCTGCTGCCGCTGCGTTTTCGTACGGTCAGCGCAGCAAGTGCGCAGACCTATCTGAACGGTTACTTTCCCCTCCCTGATTGCTAAAAAGTTCATGCTCCCGTCTCTTGTAATTTAAAGGTAAATCACCTATAATACGTTTGAGTGTGAAGTCCTGTCAGGCGATCGAAATACGGGGGATGATATGTTTACAGTAAGGGCGGGGACGGGAGGCGATAGAATGGGGGACAGGGTGCGGATTCAGCATAATAAGCGCCTGTTTGTCCAGGGCTGCATTCTGGCGGCGCTGGGGGTAGCGGGGCCGGCGCTGATTATGGAGGAAATGCTGGGGATTTACGATGATTTAACGGCGGCGATGCTCAACGAGAGGGGGAGCGACCTGATTCTGGCGGCGATCAAGCTGGTGGTTATGAATGTAATCCGCATGATTCCGCATTACCTGGGAGCATTTTTAATCAATGAATCCGTGCATATTTATTATCATGGGAAAAAGCGTTTTACATTGAATACGGTTTTTACCATGTTTCTGATTATTCTGATCTATGATATGATCTACTGGCTTTATGGGATCCGCTATGATCTGGGAGTGCCGGCGATTCTGACGGTTGCGTTTGTGCTGATGCTGTCGTATATGGATTTGTTTTCTGTAAATATGCTCAATAAGCTGATTTTGGTGGGCTCTCTGCTGATGGCAATTCAATGGCTGGATGTGATTCCGCCTTTGTCGGAGTACGGCTTTGGGCGGGGGGAGATTTCCATGGACGTGAAGATGGCCTCGCGCTTTATCAGGGAAGAGAAGCTTTTGACGATGTTTGCGTTTAGCATGTGCATCGCTTTTTTCTATGCGTCCATGATACAGGTGCAGCTTCTTTACAAGGAACACAAATTAAAGATTTCCAATGAAAAGACGCGCCAGGTGGAGAAGGAGCTGTATGACACGCAGATTGAGGCCCTGAAGATGCGCAATTCGAGCGAGGTGCAGAGTCTGGTCCATGATTTGAAGAGCCCTTTGACCACCGCAGAAGGGCTTATCAGCCTGGCGGAGATGATGGAGGAGGACGAGCTTCTCAGGGAATATTTTCAGAAGATTTCCTCGTCCCTGCGCTCCATGGGGCTGATGATATCCGAGATTCTGTATGAAAATAAGAAAGCGCCCATGGAGGTGGGGGATCTGATGCATATGGTGCTGGCGCAGGTGTCAATTTTTGTGCCGAACGAGGCGCTGAAATATATCAATACCTGTCCGGAGGCGGTGATACGGGGAAATAAGATCCGCCTGTCCAGGGCGGTTGTGAATCTGATAACGAATGCCTGGAATGCCGTTGACAAGGGGACGGGGCGGCTGGAGGTGAGCGTGGAAAAGAAGGGGGAGGATATATACATAACCGTTCTGGACAACGGCTCCGGGATGTCGCCGGAGGAGATGGAGCATATGTGGGAGCTTGGGTATTCGGGGCGCCAGTCTACGGGGCTTGGCCTTGCGTTTACCCGGCAGGTGGTTGAGAATCACGGGGGAAGCATTCGGATCGTGAGTGAGAAGGGGAAGTACACGAGGGCGATGATCGGTTTGAAAGAGGAAAGGGACGGGGACGAGGATGGAAAACAGAAAGACGATTCTGGCGATTGACGATAACAGGGATATTCTCTATACGCTGGAGCAGATCTGCCGGTTTCAGGGCTGGAATCCGCTTCTGGCCGGGGGATATGAGGAGGCGCAGCAGCTTATAAAAAAGGAACGGATCGATCTGATTCTGGTGGATTACCATATGCCCGGGATGGATGGGATCAGCGTGGTAAGGGAGATTCGCAAAAAACTTCCCAGAACGCCGGTTATTGTCCTGACGATTGAGGAAGAGGAACAGATCATGTCAAGGTTTATGGAGGCCGGGGCGGATGATTACTCGGTAAAGCCAATCAAGGCCATTGATCTGATATCGAGAATTAAGGTGCATCTGCAGTATTTCGAGAAGAGCCAGTATTATGAGAGCCATGATAAGGGGATCAGCAGGGTGACGCTTCAGAAGATCGAGGGCAGGATGCGGGAGTGCGACGGGTATGCGGATATAGATACGCTGGAAGAATGTACGCAGATTAAGAAAAAGACGCTGTACCGGTATCTGCAGTATCTGGTGAAGGAGGGAATGGTGGAGCAGGAGTATGCGTATGGGGATATGGGCAGGCCGCGGACGCTTTATAAATGGAAATAGGCAGGGGCGCGCCAGGCGCGGGGGCGCAGGTTAAACGCCCCTATAACGGTATCTTCCTGCGCGGAAGCCTGCGCGCGGCGAAGGAAAAGACAACCGCGCAGGCTGCCAGCAGCGAAAAAGCCAGGACTTTATTGTACCTCCATTCCATATAGATCTCCCCTTCCCCGGCCTTTGGCATGGGAGAGGGGTCAAAGGGCAGCCCATACGCGGGCAGCAGGCTTTTCATATTCAGGAGATGAATCACCGGAACGCCCTGTTCTAAGTAAAAGGGGATCAGTCCGCCTGTGCCGGCATTCACAAAAGAGGCGTTTCCATGCTCCCCCTCTTTACGGAGCGGTGCGGAGGCGGGCCGCAGGATGCCGTTTGCGGATGAAACCATCCCGCTCTCTCCCCCGAAGGAGAGGAGATTTCCGCCGGCATTGATAAAACATACAGGCTGTTCATATCCGGCCTCAAGACTTTTGTCTGCGTAGACGGCCTGCCGGGCCGCGAGATTTTCGGAGAGATCCTCATAATACAGCCAGGAGAGCCCTCTGTCCGTCTGGCGCGCCGCGATGGCGTCTTTTACGTCGTTCGGCATTTCCTTTCCGATATCGCCGGCGCCTCCCAAGGAAAACCATTCGCTGTGGTTTGCAATCAGGCCGCGGCGAAGCAGCGCTTCCTCCATATCGAGCCATGTGAAGTCAGGAAGGTTTGCGCCGTAGGTGGAAGCGCCGACGGAGCTTATGACAATGCCTTTGGCCCCCATGGCGTCGAGCGCGCAGAGGACGGAGGCGTTTAATCCGGGAAAGGAGCCGGAAAAATTGACGGCGACAGGATCGCCGGCCTGTACGCCGCACTGTGTGAGCATGTCCACAATCATGGCCGCAATGTTGGGATTGGCGGCGGAACGCTTGGAGGGCAGGCTTCCAAGAGTGGTCGTGATCTCCGTGTAGGAATCGCCCACAAGCCCGGTCCGGTTCGGATCATCGATGGGAGAGATCGCGTGGCCGCGCAGAAGGCGTTCCTCCCGGATGGCCTGAAAGGCCGCGTCGGCCCGTTCGGCGGCGTCTGTCATCACATCATAATGGCTTTTTGGCTCCCGCGTCCTGGTCTGGCGGATCAGGAGCAGGGAGGCCAGGAGCATGAAAAGCGGGGCCAGCAGCCAAAGATATCGTTTGAGATGCCGGATATCGCCGCTATGCATTCTGTTCATAAATCTCTTTTTATTGTCTGAGCGCTTCATATTTACCTCTGTAAAATCTTGTTTTCTCTGCAAAATCAGTGTGGCAATTCAGGAAACCTTTGAGCGGTTATCCGTCAGCGCATTAGAATAAACATCATACATGTAAACAGGGTTACAATCCCCAGTGAAAGGAGCGTGGGCAGAACGTGCTGGCGCTCCATGTCGCGTCCGAGGATTCCGGGAATGAGATTGCCGATGGAGACCGCGGCGCCGGCTCCCAGGGCGCCGGCCAGGAATTTAAGCAAAACACCGGTCATGATATAGACGGCATAGCGTCTGCGGCCGTACAGAATCATGTATTTGGACAGGAAATGGACAATGGCGACGCAGAGAAGAGCCAGGAGGACGGTTCCCGCCAGGCGCTTTAAGTCATAGGAATACATGGCAAAATAGGCCGGGACGATGATGCCGCCCGGAGACAGATCTGTAAATTCGGTGTAGATCAGGCTTGCTATAATGCCTAACAAAAGAATATCATTCATCGCGTAGTCCCCCTTTTGCAACAGATCCTGTTATCTCAGGATGTTCTTCCTCCAGTTCTTTTATCATCCGGTATCCGGCGCCCTTGATATTCCCGATCCCCACCAGGAGCGCTCCGGAAGGAATCTGCTTTAAACAATCCCTGTAGTTGCGTACGACCCGCAGATCCGCCACGCCGGCCCTGGCAAAGAGGCGCTTTGGAAGGGCCGCGCCCGCCCCGGTCAGGTATACGGTGTGATCCCTGTAATGCGGAAAAAAGTGCCGGGCGAACAGGAGGGCGCGGTCGGGCCTGTCCTCCCTGTGGTTATATAAAAAACAGAGCTCTGCGCAGCCATTCCGTTCATCCTCCACATTGTTTTTCGTGGATTGTGGATCATTGGCCGAAAAAAGGTTTACAAAGTGGAAAACCTCATGGCGCCCGTTCTCCATGGAGTACCGTTTCCGGATGCCGAAGTCCTCTTTGACAGTGGGAAGGCTTTTTTGAAATTCTTCCTCCGTCACGCCGAGCAAGGCGCTGACCGCCCGGGCGACGCCGATATTTTCCGAGGACGTGCCGGTGGCAGGGCAGAGCGCGAGGCGGCAGTTCTTTTTCTGGCAGGCATCCTCAAACAGCGAGGCCGCAAGCGGGTCGGCGGTGTAGAGCGTCCCGTTTTCAGGGATAGTGGACGATAAGGAGGCGGCGATCTCCTCCAGCGAGTCCCCCATCTCAAATACATGATCATAGCGGACATTGGTGATAACCGTGATATCGCTCCTTACGATCTGCTCCTGGGCGATTTTCTGGAGCTCTGGATTGACGGCCATGCATTCCAGAATGAGGATCTGAGCACCCTCGCGCCTGGCGCGGCGGATAATCCGGAGCTGTTCATGGATATTGGCGGGCCCCAGACGCCGGACCGGGCTTTCATGGCCGTTTACATCGATGATCATCGCGTCCGTGCCGGTTGTTTTTGTGAAAACCCTGTAGCGGGTCCGCAGCGCCGCGTCAATCAGGCGGCAGGTGGATGTCTTTCCGCGGATGCCGTTGACATGGATAACCGCGCGAAACGAGGCCAGGCAGGCGCGGTTGATGCGGTTTTCTATATAAAAATAGCATAAAACAACGGCAAATAAACATATAAACACATACATATTGAATCCCTCCATGCCCATCATAACAGCTTATTCCGAAAAAATCAAAAAATATTGTCCAAAAACTTGAGAGAAAAATGGGAAAAAATAGACAGAGCACATTCTGATCAGTATGATGTTAAGCATAACGATCTGAGGTGAAAAGAGGAGGGACAGGATATGGGAAGAAACGGGCCGGTATAGGCAGATATGGAACGGTAACCGTCCAGGGTTATCTGAACCGTTACATGGAACGAGAGGACTATTTTTTAGAAAGAAGGAGAAAACAGTGAGTCACGAACTTATCGTATTTATCGTAATGATCGGTATCTTTATGCTGGGCTGCTTCCTTGCAAAGCTTCCGGTGGGCGTGTCAATGATGCTGTCCGCGATCGGGGGATGCCTGGCCGGCGGCGTGGGGATTCCCGTCCGCCATCTGGTAGAAGGTACGTTTTCGTATGTGGATACCATTCTTGTCATTGTCACAGCCATGGTATTTATGAAGGTGGTGGAGAAATCAGGAACGCTGGATGCTTTAAGCGCTTTAATTATTAAAAAATTTCATAAGCATCCCGCCATTCTTCTGATCCTGATTATGATTGTCATCATGTTCCCGGGTATGATCACAGGTTCCTCTACGGCAGCCGTTCTGTCAGCGGGAAGCATCATGGCCCCTGTGCTTCTGATCATGGGCCTGGACAGTGTTACCGCAGCGGCCCTGATCGCCATGGGCGCGCTCCTGGGCATGGTTGCTCCGCCAGTAAACCTGCCGGCGATGATCATCGGCGGCGGCATCGACGTTCCCTTTGTGGGCTTTGGGATTCCGCTGCTTTTACTGACGATCCCGGTGGCCATCTTTGCCGCGCTGTTCCTTGGACTTAAGCAGGCAAAAAACATGGATTATGAGAAAATGGCCCCGCATCTTAACACAGAGGCAGCGGAAAAATACGGCTTCCGCGTATACATACCGCTGTTTGTGCTGGTGCTCCTGATGCTTCTGACCAAGATCTTCAAGGTGATCCCGGATATCGGAATGCCCCTGATGTTCCTTTTAAGCGCCGCGGTGGGCTTATTTACAGGACGGAAGGTCAATGTGGTTCCCACGATTCAGGAGGCGCTTCACAGTTCCCTGCCGGTTATGGGAATCCTGATGGGCGTTGGTATGTTTATCCAGGTCATGACACTGACCGGCGTGCGCGGCTTTATTGTCATGACATGCCTGGGACTGCCGGAAAATATGCGCCTGGCGGCTTCCGGAATCTCGATCCCCTTATTCGGAGCGGTATCATCCTTCGGCGCTTCCTCCGTGCTGGGCGTGCCGTTTGCGCTGGCGTTCTTAAATATGGATACTGTATTCACCATCGCGGCCCTGTCCTATATCGCGTCGCTCGGAGATATGATGCCGCCGACCGCGCTGGCCGGCCTGTTTGCCGCCAAGGTGACGGGAGTGGACAATTATGTGAAGGTTTTAAAGCGGTGCCTGATACCCATGGCGGTGATGCTGGTGTACGGCCTGCTCTTTATCTATTTCTCAAAAACGATTGCAGGACTGTTTTAAAGGAGGAACGCGGATATGATAACATTGATTTACAGAGCCATTGCGCTTTTGTTCCTTGTATTTACGGCGGTTGACATGTATAAGGAAGAGGCTCCGTCCATGAAGATTAATAGCTGTATGGTCATGGTTCCTCTCCTTCTGCGCGTCCTGATGATTAAGTAAAGGAGGAGTGGAAATGGATTTTTTTAAAAAGAATAAACATCTTATGACGGCTGTCTGCGCTGCGGCAAGCCTTGCGGTTGCGGGCATTGCGGGCAAGGATTTCTATGATTTCAGGCATTATCAGGAAGTGATTATACCCGGCCCGGGCGTAACGCGCACCTTTATGCTGAGTGATTACAATGAGAATTTAAAGGGAACCTTTGGCGATACGACGGTGTATGTGATGGAAGGCGAGCGGGAGGGCGGAAGCTTTGTGATTCTCGGCGGAACCCATCCGAACGAGCCGTCGGGCCACATGGCGGCCATGACGATTGTGGAGAGCGGAAAGGTCGAGGCAGGCACGCTTTATGTGATTCCCAGGACGGATAACAGCGCCTTTACCCACAACGATCCCCAGGAGGGCTCGCCGCACTTTTTCCACATTGACACAAAGAGCGGGACAAGGGAGTTTGTATTCGGCTCCCGCGCTTCAAACCCCATCGACCAGTGGCCGGATCCGGACGTGTACACCCACAGCTCGGGCCAGACGCTTTCCGGAAGCGAGATGAGAAATATCAACCGCACCTATCCGGGCGTGAAGGACGGCACCATGACAGAGCAGATTTCCTATGCCATCACAAATATGATCAATACTCTGGATATTGATATGGAGATGGATCTGCACGAGGCGTCCCCGGAGTATCCGACCATCAACGCAACCGTGGCGCATGAGCGCGCGATGAGCATGGCTTCCATGGGCATTCTGGAGCTTCAGATGGCGGGGGTGGATATGTCCCTGGAGCCGTCGCCGGTATCCCTGCACGGCCTTACGCACCGCGAGCTGGGGGATCACACAAATACGCTGGCTCTTCTGATGGAGACCGGAAATCCGTCTCAGGGGCGTCTGCACGGAAAGACGAGCGAGGATCTCATTTTAACCGGAAAGGACGATTATTACATGAAGGCGGCCGCGGCCGGGTATCTGTATATTCCGTATGATGAGAATGGAGCGCCGCTTGAGATGCGCGTGGGACGGCATTTACAGGGCGTGCAGGAATATATAAGAGCCTTTACGGACATGTATGGGGCCGAGAAGGGCGAGATCGTGGTCAGCGGGCTCCCGAGTTATGAGGATCTGACGTCGGGCGGGCACAGGCTGGGAGAGTATTTGAATTAAAGAGCCTGCCTGTTACAGAATAATACACGTTTCGTTTCCAATATATTTACATAAGCAGGGGATCCCGTTCTTCGGAGGTATGTCTTACAGACCTTTGGGGAAGGGGATTCTTTGCGTGTGCTTTGTAAAAGCCGGCTTTTTGGAGGGGGATGGATCGTGTGCGGGCCAATAGTAACAATTCAGGTTGTCAGAACTGTTACCTGAACGGCAACATTGCCTTCGGGAAAAATGAGAAAAAATAGACAGGACAATTGAAATTGTTTATGATGAGGATAATAAGAATTCAGGTCGTAATGTCATTTGCCAAAGACGTCAGAACGTCTGTAAAATAAGGCGGTTAATATGAGAAAACAGATATGGGCCATAGCTCTCTGCCTGACGTTTTTCGCCGCGGCTTGCGGATATGTGCGGGACGCAGGGACGAAGGAGGAGGAGGCGCGCCGCAGCGAGTACCGGCTTCTTGAGGGAACCGGGCTGGAGCTTGCGGCAGTCCGGATTGAGGGAGTGGATCAGGACAGCGGCGGGACGCTTTATATTGTGGGAGGAATCCACGGCGATGAGAAGGCGGGGTGGATGGCCGGAGAGATTCTCAAGGATATGGAGATTTCGGCCGGGACGGTTTACATCGTCAGTCCTGCAAACCGCTACGGGGCCGGGAAGGATCAGAGGAATACCAGGGAGGATCGGGATTTGAACCGGAATTTTCCCGGCGATCCGGACGGGTGCGATGCACAGCGGATCGCGTGGGCTATTTATTCGGATATCCGCGATAAAAAGCCGGATCTGGCGCTGGATCTGCACGAGGCGAGGCCGGGGACGCAGAACAGGGACGCTCTTGGGAATTCGCTGATCTGCCGGTCGATTGACGGGATCGGCGATCTGATCCTGGAGATTCTTACCAAATCAGCCGGGGGGGAGATATGTTCCGGGGCTTTTACGCTTTACGGCTCTCCGCCGCCGGGAAGCATCAACCGGACTGTGTCGGACGAGCTGGGGATTCCGGTGATCACAGTTGAGACATTCCGGGAGGACGAGCTGGATATCAGGGTGAGGAATCATCTGGAGATCGCAGGGCTTGTGATGAGATATTACGGGCTGGCGGGCGATTGAAGGGTGTAATATATATTTTAAGGAGGAATTGACATGAAAAAGAACATGAAGAAGCTTCTTGCGCTTGCGATGACGCTGCCGCTGACCGCGTGCGGGAGTCCGTCGCAGCCGGAGAGCGCCGCGCCTGAGACAGTTGCGGCGACAGAGGCTGTACAGACGGAAGCAGCGGAAACAGAGTCAGAGCAGGATGACGGGCTGACACCGGTTGAACAGGTGTGGTCCCCGGTGGACGAGGACGGGAACACGAAGCGCGGCGACCGTGAGGGGAGCGGTTCAAACGGCGTTGTGACCTCTGCGAATGTATATGCCTCCCAGGCCGGCCTTGCGGTGCTGGAGCAGGGCGGAAACGCAGTGGACGCGGCGATTGCGGTGTCCTATGCGTTAGGCGTTGTGGAGCCGCAGGCATCCGGTATCGGCGGCGGCGGTTTTATGCTGGTACATACAGCGGATGGCGAGGACAGCTTTATCGATTACCGCGAGGTGGCGCCCGCAGCGCAGGATGCCTATACATGGCTGGACGAGAACGGCGAGGTGAAAAATAACGGACTGGCGAACAGCAGGGGCGGACTGGCAGTCGGTGTTCCGGGAGAGGTCGCAGGTATGGAATACGCCCTTGAACATTTCGGTTCAGGAAATGTTTCACGCCAGCAGGTCATGCAGCCGGCGATTGATCTGGCGACGCAGGGCTATGTGGTAAGTAATTACCAGTCCAGCGCAATCACGGATCATTACGGCGATATGGTAGGCGACTATCCGGATCTGGGGAGCTATTATCTGCGCGAGGATGGGCTGGGCTATCAGACCGGAGATATATTCACTAATCCGGATCTGGCAAAGACGCTTCAGATGATAGCGGATAATGGCGCAGACGCATTTTACAAGGGCGAGGTAGCGGACGCGCTCATTGAAGCGGTTAAAAAATATGACGGCGTTATGACAACGGAAGATCTGACAGCATATAAGGTTAATCTGCGTGAACCTGTCAGCTCCACATACCGCGGTTACAAGATTATATCCTGCCCGCCTCCGTCCTCTGGAGGAACACATTTAATCGAAATCTTAAATGTGCTGGAAAATTACGACATATCGGCCATGGAGGTAAACTCCGCGGAATATGTACATCTGTTCTCTGAGGCGTTTAAGGCGGCGTTTGCGGATCGGGCCGCTTATATGGGTGATACGGACTTTATTGAAGGCGTTCCCTTAGACGGACTGACCAGCAAGGATTATGCGAAAACGATTGCTGACAAGATTACGGATGAGAGCCAGAAATGGGATAAGGGAGATCCGAAGCAGTATGAGGGAAATTCGACCACTTCCTTCTCTGTGGCTGACAAGGACGGAAATATTGTAACGGTTACGCAGACAATCGAGTGTTTCTTTGGAAGCGCGATTGCAGTGCCGGGATACGGATTTATCCTGAATGATCAGATGCATGATTTCTCTACGGATCCGGAATCTGTAAACTGTGTAGAGGGCGGAAAGCATCCGTTATCCTCTATGAGCCCGACCGTAGTCCTCAAAGAGGACGGCTCGCCGTTTATGACGCTGGGCACGCCGGGCGGCGTGAGGATTTTCCCCACGATTGCGCAGGTTATTTCCCGCGTAATCGACAGCAACATGAATTTGCAGGAGGCCATCAACTGCGGGCGTATTTTTGATAATGGAAGCGATGACGGCGTGTGCTATGAGACGGCGGCAGAAGGCGTAGTAAGCGGGGAAAGCGCAAAAGCGCTGGAGGAAATGGGACACACGGTAACCGCCAAGGGCGAGTGGGATATTTTCTTCGGAGGCGTACAGGGCGTAATGTATCTGGAGGACGGCACGCTGTTTGGCGCGGCTGACCCGAGACGCGACGGCAAGGCGCTGGGATATTAATAACAGCAAACATGAAACCGCGCTCCGGCCGGGGCGCGCGAAACGATAAATAAAGGAGATAAGGATTATGAAAAAGAAATTAGCGGTGATTGCATTATGTCTTTCCATGGCGGCTGCTTCCCTGACCGCATGCGGCGGCGGGAGCCAGGCCCCGGAGACGCAGGCGGCCCCTGCGGCTCAGGAGCAGGAAAAGGCCCCGGCTCCGGAGGGAGACGGCGCGGCGGCAGGCGATGTGCTGGAGATCACAGAGGCCATTGCAGAGGGGCCGATTATCCTGACCAGCGTAGGCCAGAGCGCGGACGTGAACGTGGTTCAGACTTTGATGAAAAAGTGTGAGATTGAGACCGATTTAAATGCGACCATGACGGCCGATGATCTGGAGGGCTACAAAACGCTGGTGCTGGCCATTGGGGGAAGCTCCAAGGGGCTCGGCGCGGCCGGAGTGGATGAGAATCAGGAGCTGGATCGCGTGAAGGCGGTTATCGCAAAGGCAAAAGAGCAGGGCGTGACCATCATATCCCTGCATATCGGCGGAAGCGCGAGACGCGGAACCCTGTCCGACAAATTCGTTCCGGACGCCCTGCAGGCGGCGGATGCGGCCATTATCGTATCAGAGGGCGATGCCGACGGCCTGATGAAAGGGATTGTGACCGCCAACAGCATCCCGGCTTCCTTTGTAGAGAATCAGGTGGGAGCAGTAGAACCGCTTAAGATCCTGTTTGGGAAATAACAGATAATATAATAAATGGAAAACAAAGGGCAGGCCCCCGAAAACCTCATTATAGGATGGTTTTCGGGGGCCTGCTTTAAATACGGGTTTTTACGGATTACCGCTGAGGATTCTTTAAGCGGAATCCTTTGACAAGCTCATAGAGCCGCTTGGAGAGCCCCAGAAGTTCCGTGCTTGTTCCGGCGCTTCCCTGGACGGACGCGGAGTTGGTCTGCATCGCATTGCTGATCAGATCGATATGGTCTGTCAGATGATCGAGAACCTTCTTTTGCTCCTGCGTGGCGCTGTTGATCTGGTCTACAGAGCTGGAAACCTCGTTTGCCCCCTCAACGACGAGCGAGAGGGATTTGGCCGTATCATCCGCGATCCGGATGCCCCGCTCGACAGCCTGATGGGAGGCATGGATCAGCTCCTCTGTCTGCTTGACAGCGTCCGCGCTCCTTGCGGCTAAGTCGCGGATCTCCTTGGCTACAACGGCAAAGGTTTTTCCGGCTTCCCCGGCTCTCGATGCTTCCACAGAGGCGTTCAGGGAGAGGAGATTCGTCTGATCCGCGATGCCCTGGATAGCGCCCACGATCTTCTGGATCTCGGATGAGGACTGCCTGATATCCGACATCGCGCTGACTAAATTGCTCATCTCATGATTGCTGCTCACAATCTGCTCTTTCACGTTCAGCACCGTTTCATTCGCCTTTTGCGCATGGTCAGCGTTTGCCGTCATGTCTTTGGACAGGCTTCCGATGGAGGTGGTCAGCTCTTCAATCGCCTGCGCCTCTGCCAGAACGCTTTTCGCGAGCCCGTGCGCGTCCACAGACATGCTTTCCGCCCTCTGGGCAACCGCGTCCGCCGAGCTGTTGATCTGGTGCAGGGTGTTATTCAGCGCGCATGAGATCTTCTCAATCGAGTCCTGAATGGGAATAAAATCGCCGATATATTTCTGCGTGATATTGATATCAAGATTATTATTCGCCATCTCAGAGAGCTGTATGGAGATGTCATGGACGTAGTTGTTCATGGTTGTGCTGATGTGGTTGAACGCCTGCGCCAGCCGTCCCAGCTCATCCCTGGAACGCACGTCAATATGGATATTTAAATCACCCGCTTCCAGCCTGGCGGCTCCGTCCATGATGGTCTGGATCGGAGAGAGGTATTTTTTAATGATGTAGTAGACGATACACAGCATCAGGATTCCAAATACGATAATGGCCAGGGAGAGCTTAACAATATCGCTGATAATGGGGCCGTAAAATTCTCCTTTGTCAATGGACAGATACAGCATCCACTGGTTTCCTCCGCTCATCGTCAGGGGAACACTCACGGAAATTCCGCGGTTTTTGGTTGCGAAATTCGTGATGTTATTTTCAAGGACATATAAACTGTTGGCATTCTCAGAAGGCGGCATGCCGCTGAGGCTGTCCTGCGCCTTACTCATAATCGCATATCCGGTGTCTGAGGCGGGTTTCCCGACAGCGGCCGGATTGGCGGTATCTACCAGGATCGTTCCGTCCTCTGCGAGCGCTACCATATGGGCGGACTCATAGCCCGTGCCGGCAAAACGCATGGACTGCAAATCGTCCAAGGCCACATCCATACCGGCCACGCCCATAAAATTTCCCTCTGTATCATGAATGGGGGCGATAACGCTGATCATCATGATCTCTTTACCCATGAGCTCATATACATAGGGCTCCATCAGATAGGGCTCGCCGGTTGACTTGATTTGCTGGTAATACGCTTTTTCGTAGGTGTCAAAGGCGTCCTCATGTTTTTCAAAGAGATAGCCGGAGCCCTCGGGATCCGGGTAAGCGACTGCCTCATAGGCAATATCCCTTCTATGTACGCTGTACGGATCGCCGTTGGCGTCCGCGACCGTATTCTGCTCAAAATAGGCGAATACGGTAGTAAAATTTTTATTTCCCTCTAAAATACCGACCAGGGCGTTATCAATCGCATCGCGCTGCTCCTTTGGATCCAGGGCCGAAATATTGCGCAGAGAATCCGCAAACGCGGTGGCCTTCGCATAGGAAGCTTCAACATTATTTGCAATTAAAAAGGAGTTTTCGTAAGCGACGGATACCAGCTTCTCATTTGTAATCTGAAGCTGGGAGCGGGCGGACAGCGAGCTGGATACCGCAATTGTTACGAGAAAGATCGCTCCAATCATGAGAGCAATTTTTGAAATGATTTTTGTGCTGAGACTTGTGCCAGAGGCTTTGATTTTGGCTTGACTGGACATGGCCGTTTTTTTCCTTTCATAAGAGTTTTTGCAGTACATTGGCCGCTCTTCCCTGACAACATGGCCAATGCTACATTATAATAGCAAAAAAGTAAGAATATATCAGCTTTTGAACATATTTTTAACAGAATTTTAACGCCCATTTTTGGATACAATATGCCCATTAATAAGCATACAATTTGCCCAAAAATGAGCAGTTTTTTGGCGGAGTTATTGGATTTTCTCGAATTCTTTTTTGGCATGACTTTTGCTGTATATGTAAGTGTATAAAATAAAACGGTCCGTATGGACACAAAATGAAGGATTGGAGGAAATGAAGATGAAGTTTGGGGTATTAAAGGATATTAAGCAGGGAGAGTACCGTGTGATTGCCACGCCGGCGGAGGTGAGCATGATTGCAGGAGACGGCCATGAGGTCTATGTGCAGAAGGGCGCCGGGGCCGGGGCCGGATTTACGGATGAGGCGTACGCGGCCGAGGGAGCAAAGCTTGTGGATACCATGGAGGAGATCTACGCAGCCTGTGATTTTGTCGCCAAGGTAAAAGAGATTGAGCCCTCCGAGTATGGGCTTTTGCGGGAGAACCAGATTATATTTACATGTATCCATCCCGCCGCGCATCCGGAGGAGGTTCAGGCGCTCTTAGACAGCAAATGCATCGCGTTTACCGCAGAGGATTCCCACCGCTGCGGTTCGCCCAACTGTGAGGCAGCGGGAAAGGCGGCGGCGTCCGTGCTTCATGCCCTGGGCGCATGGGTTACGGTCATGGATATCAACATAGGAACGCTCCGGGATATCGGAAAGCAGTTTAATGAAGAGGTCAACACCATGATTTCCAACCGGTACAACATCGCAAAGCTGCTCCCGGAGATGGATGTGGTGTATAACTGCGTGAAATTAAGGCCGAGGTGGAGCGGATTGGCTCGTATTTTTCTTATAAGGTGCTGGCTCAGACCATCCAGTTCAGCCTGGTTCCCCTGTTCGGGATTCTGGTGATTTCCAGATTGTTTCCGAACATCAATTACGGCTTTGGCCTTTGTCTGGCAGCCGGTTTTTCCGGCGGACATGGGACAGCGGCCGCCGTGGGATCTACCTTTGCAAGGCTCGGGGATCCGGACGCGATGGATATTGCCATGACCTGCGCGACAGTGGGGATCCTGTCAGGTATTTTCGGCGGGCTCTTCTTTATCAAGCTGGGGACAAAGCGGGGATGGACGAAGTATATTAAGAGCTTTCAGTATATTTCCGGCGATCTGAGGACCGGTTTGATTCCAAATGAAGATCGGAAATCCATGGGACAGGAGAGCATTTCGTCCATGGTTCTGGATCCGCTGGCCTGGCATCTGGCGATCCTGCTGGTTGCCTCCGGGGCGGGGCTCTTGCTCTACCGGTGGATATTTAACGCAACCGGCCTGGATCTGCCGACGTATCTTCTGGCCTTCCTGATCGCCATTGTCATGTTCCTGGTATTTAAAAAAGTGGGAGTGGGAAACTATATAGATGAGAATGTGATCAGCCGTATTTCCGGAACAGCCACGGATTATCTGGTATTTTTCGGGATTGCCTCCATCAAGATTTCAGTGATTGTCAAATATGCGGTTCCTCTGACGCTGCTTTTGCTGGCCGGGATCTCGATTGTTGTGCTCACGCTGATGTTCTTTGGAGCTGCTATGAATAAGGGGAGCTGGTTTGAGCGCTCGATCTTCGTGTTCGGCTACTCGACCGGGGTATTTGCCATTGGATTTATCCTGCTGCGCATCGTGGATCCGGAAAATCTGTCCAAGACCTTAAACGATACGGCCTTTGCCGCGCCGTTTACGACGCCGATTGAAATGTTTGCCTGGTCCATGGGCCCCATGATGCTTCTCAATGGGAATCACTGGAAATTTATCGGGATTTATCTGGCAATCACGGCAGCCTGTGTGATCGTGAATATAGCGCTGAAATGGTGGTGGCTGAAAGAGCCTCTGGACCGGCCGGCAGAAGGGTGCGATTAGTACAGCCCTGCGCAGAGAACGATGAATACAGCACCTGTCCTGCGCGCTTGTGTTTGCCCGGGTTTTCTGCTACTATTTATAAAAATACAGGGCAGTTGAAGAAAGGGAACGTGAGCGCGTATGGAGTTATTAAAAAAGCTGTTCCACGGGAAAGGTTATATTGACGGAATTACGATTATCAACCTTGAAGGCGAAATCCTGTTTACGGCCAAGCTGAACGGGAAGCTTTCTAATGAAGAAAACGCGTGCCAGCTTGTGGGAAAACGGTTTCTGGATATCTATGAAAATCTGGATTCGGAGAGCAGCACGATGTTAAAGGCAATGGAGCTGGGTATGCCGCTTTACGTGGAGAACCAGCTTCTCAAGACAAAGAGCAGGGAGGAGATTCACATCACCTCTCTGTCTCTTCCTATTAAAAGCCGGGGTCGGATTGTGGGCGCTATCGATCTGTCCATGGAGGTGAGGCAGGAGGAGCTTTCGGATGCCCTGGACAGCATTGATTTAAAGGATCTGGTGTTTCCCCTGGACGGTTCTAAGAGGCTGGATCGCCAGAATACGGCGGTTTTTACGGAGCATGACATCATCGCAGTGGATGAGAAGATGAAGCAGGCGAGGGATTATATCAAGGTGGTGGCCGCCTGCGATCTGCCGGTCATGATTTATGGGGAGACGGGGACGGGCAAGGAGGTGTTTGCCCAGTCTATCCATAATGCCGGCGACAGGAGAGATAAGCCGTTTATCGCCCAGAATTGTGCGGCGCTCCCGGAAACACTTCTGGAGAGTATCTTATTCGGAACCTCAAAGGGGGCCTTTACAGGCGCTGTGGAGAATAAAGGGTTATTTGAACTGGCAGACGGCGGAACGCTGTTCCTAGACGAGATTAATTCCATGCCCCTGTCTCTGCAGCCAAAGCTTCTCCGGGTTCTCCAGGACGGGAGCTTTAGAAGCCTGGGCTCCAGAGTGATGAAGCGCGTCAATGTAAAGCTGATCGCGGCGATGAATACCGATCCGGTAAAAGCCATGCAGGAGGGCCAGCTCAGACGGGATATCTATTACCGCTTAAGCATGATGTCCATTACCATACCGCCGCTTCGCGAGAGGAAAAGAGATATACCGCATTTTATCAAATTTTATATAGGCAAGCACAACGCGACCTTTCACAAGAGGGTGCAGTATGTGTCAAAGGAGCTGATCGCCCGCCTGGAGGAATACGACTGGCCCGGCAATGTTCGCGAGTTGGAACATGTCATTGTGTACGGGATGAGCGTGGTTGATGAGGGCAGGGACGTGCTGAGATTCGAGGATGTGAAGGCGAAATTTGCAGAGTTTGGCCGTGCTAAACAGGAGCCGGCAGACAGCGGCGTAAAGGGCGGCGCGCCGTGCGCTTCCCTTAAAAGTGCGGTGGAGGCATATGAAAGGGAGCTTATTGCCGGGACGCTCCGGGAGACAGGAGGAAATCTTTCAAAGGCTGCAAAACGGCTTGACGTACCCAGGCAGACGCTTCAGAGAAAGGCGGCCCGGCACGGGCTGCTGAAGGAAGGAAAGGCATAAGGGATGAATGGAATGATCAATAAAAATGCAATTAAGGATGTACTGTTTTTGCTGGCCGGCGCGGTCGTATACAGTATCGGAACGCACAGTTTCATAGAGCCGGCCAATATTGCGCCGGGCGGCGCGGTAGGCATTGCGCTGATGGGGAATTTCCTGACAGACCTTCCGGTGGGACGTCTGACGCTGGCCGTGAACCTGCCGCTCCTTGCGCTGGCCTGGTTCCACTTAAGCAGGAAATTCACGATCCGCACAGCCGCTGCCTGCGGCATATGCTCGCTGATCCTGGATTTTGCCATAGCCCCGCTCTGTCCAATTTATGGGGGAGATCGGCTGATGTGCAGCCTGTACGGCGGTATTTTGGTGGGCGTAGGCATGGCGCTTATCTTCCTGTCCGGTTCCACCACAGGGGGCAGCGATGTAGTGGGCTATCTGATGCAGAAAAAATATCCCCATGTATCCATCGGACGGGCGCTGCTTTTGATAGACGGGCTGATCCTCTCCATATCCGTGTTTGTATTTAAAAATGTGGATGCCGCCCTCTTTGGCCTCATCTCGCTGTATGTGCAGACAAAGGTCATTGATATGATGATTTACGGAAACGATGCGGGCAGCAAGGTTTCCATCATCACGCGCTTTCCGCAGGAGATCGGGAACCGCATCATACGGGAGCTTGACCGGACCGCTACGATCATCCCCTGCCGCGGCGCTTTCAGCGGGCAGGAATCCACAATCGTGCTCTGCACCGTGAGAAAATCAGAATTCAGCATCCTCAAGCGGATCATCGGCGAGACGGACGAAAATGCGTTTGTGATGGTCACAGAGACGACCGAGGTGTTCGGGCTGGGCTTTAAGGATGTAGTGGAATCGTGACGGCTGTCCGGACAGCCGGCACATCACGCGCCCCGGAGCAATTTCAGACACGCGCTGGCGCCGCATTGTATAATCCCGGGATCAACAGCGGGCGCAGGTTTTGGCATTCCGGCCTCAAATGGGAATATATATTTTATAACGGAAGGAAATCCCATATGAGGTTTGTCTATGAAGCGGATAGCGCAGCGGATTATGAAACGAGTGACAGTAGAGGCGGCGGCCGGACTGGCGCTGACAGGGATGCTGTTTATGACAGCCCGGTACGCCGGGCTGGCGGCGTCGGGAAGCAGCGTACATATCGGAAAAGAGCGGCCGGTGGTGGTTCTGGACAGCGGACATGGAGGGACTTTTCACAGACCCAAAAATGATTCTGGCCTGGGAAAGGATTTGTCGATATCAGGGGGAGTTTTGCAAGGTTTTTTATGATAGACTTGTCTTTAGAAAGGCAGGTCTATTATTATGCAAAAATGAATGTAAACTTGGCTGATCGCCATTAGATATAAGGCTGAAAAATGCACAAATACAGAATGTTCACTGATTTTTAGTACTTGTAAAGCGGGGACATGTATGCTAAAATAGACCTTGAGAAATTCAAGGATGACAAGGTGTACCACCACGGAGAGTTGGCGCTCCCCGTGGCAAGGATGGTATCTGGGCTACCACACAATACTGACAAATCAGCGATACACAAATGTAATTATAAGGCACTGGAGGTAAAAGTGCAATCTTTTTGTGTTGTAAGTTGATGAAGCTAACCTTAAGATATATTTGCGAGGTGTTAGTGTGGACGCATACTGGCGCCTCATTCTTGATTTCTCACTCAGGTGCTTTGGTGGCGGAGCGATCCGCCACTGGGGTGCGTTAAGTGAGAAGTCGGAGTTTGAAAAGACTACGATTTATTTGCCGTGTTCGTAGTCTTTTTTATTTCTTCGATTTTGGCGTTTGTAACCATGTTGATCCAAAACGGCAAAATTACAAGAAAGCAGGAGTTGCCTGCGGAAAGAGGGAAAGATGAAAAGACAGTTAAAGACAATTGTCGCTTTTGCGGCGGCGGCAGCCATGACGATGGCAGTGGTGGTAACGGCGAGTGCGGCTGACTGGAGGCAGGATGCAAAAGGCTGGCGGGTTGAAAATGAAGATGGTTCCTATCTGACAAACCAGTGGTATCAGTCACCGGCCAGCGGATTATGGTATTATATGGGCGCTGACGGGTATATGCTTACAAATACTACTACCCCAGATGGTTATGTTGTCAATGCGGATGGAGTTTGGGAGCAAAATGCTGCGGCAAGTCAGCAAAGTGTCTCAACATTGGCTGCTTCGGATTTTATTATATCCGGCGACAGTGATATGAGTTGGTATAATAATAGCTTTTTGGAATATTGCGAAGTGGAGGCTACTGGTTCATGGGCAATTGTCCCCTATAGTAAGGATTGGCCGATAACGACCAGCAGGGGGATTTCCTTTCAAAATAGCAGGACAGATGTAATCAACGCTTATGGAAATCCTAGCCAGATATTTTCAAAAGTTACAGCAGAAAATGATGGTATGTATCGTTACTATACACAAGTGATTGCTGTAACTGATCCTCAATATGACGATGGAGAACGTTATATGGCAAGCTTACTGGAGCCATTAAGCTGCATACATTATGCTATGAACGAATATAGCATAAGATTTTATTTTGATCAAAATGATCAAGTGGCTTGTATTGGGTATGCAAAAAATATTGAAAACATAAATTATTCTTATTGAGTCAACAATCTGTCATAAATTTTTTAGAGCCGCTGGCAACAAACCGCCAGCGGCTTTTTCCATGCCCTGCCAGGCGGCAAACCACCCAATTATCAGGATCTGTATCATATTCAATCCGTTCTGGGAATACGTTGTTAGAAAATGCAGCGGATTCATCAGATATGAAAAATCAGGCCGAGGGTAAAAAGCAAAAGGTTAATACCTGGACAGTTGTCCGCAGCTATCAATCAAAGTTTTCTTATGCAGAGGCTGTGGAGCGATTGATTAAAATTCATAGTGTTACCAAGGAGAAATAGAGATGGAAACGAAAACTAAGAGATTTAAAATACATAATTCCCTGTATCCTGACAAATGGAGCGCAGGCATTTATGTCAGACTTTCTGATGAGGACAGAGATAAGAAAAGAAAAACTGATTTTAGTCAGAGTATTCAGAATCAGACAGATTTTTGCAGGTCTTATATTGAATATTTGAATAATCAGCCGGACGAGGAATTTACACTTGCAGAATATAAAATTTATTGTGATGACGACTGTACGGGGATGAATTTTGACCGAAGCGGGTTTCAGGAAATGATGCGTGATGTTCAGGCAAATGTAATTGATTGTATTATCGTAAAAAATTTATCACGTCTGGGCCGTTATGATACAGAGATGCAGATATATCTGGAAAAAAAGTTTGAACAGCATGGCAGGGAGGTTCGCCTGATCGCCATTGGCGATAACTATGATAGTTTATACAAAGAAAATAATCTTGAATACAGAATCCGGCTGATGCTTAATCGGGAATATTCAGAAACGCAGCATAAGAATGTTAGCATTGCTATGCATTCCATGCAGAAAAAAGGTTTTTTTGTGGGGGCATTTGCCCCCTATGGGTATCAGAAAGACCCTGAAAACAAACATCATCTTATCGTTGATCCTACGGCTGCTGTTGTGGTTAGAGAGATTTTTGACAAGTATCTCATGGGGATTTCTCCTAAAGAGATTGCGGCTGACTTGACCAGGGAAGGGATTGTAAATCCAGCAACTTATAAACGACTTCATGGTTCTAATTTCAGGTGCAGCAAAAAAATATCGGATGAGGAAGTGCATTGGCGTAGCGATGGGGTCAAAAAGATTTTAATGGATGAAACTTATACGGGGACGCTTGTTCAACATAAGCAGGTGAAGCGGAAGCTAATGGATGATAAGCCAACACGGGTAAAGAAAGACCAGTGGATTCGCTGTGAGGGAACACATGAAGCGGTTATTTCTAAGGAAGACTGGATAACTGCTCAGTCTATGATGAAAGAGGTTAAACGGGATATTACGAAAAAAGATGAGGTGACGATTTTTAAGGGTATACTAAAGTGCGGAGATTGCCGCCACGCCATGCGGAAAAGGCAGGATTCCTACAAGCAGCAAAAAAACGGCGAAACGGTGAAGTATTTATATTATAATTGTGCAACCTTTCGTGATTATAGCCAGCATAAGAAGCAGCTTGGAGAGAATGCGCCCAAGTGTACAAGCCATTATGTATCAGATAAACTGCTTCGTGGGATTGTAATTGACGATTTGAATAAAATCATCTGTCAGGTGGAAAACCTGCGGGAATTGGCGAAGAAACATCAGCAGACGCCAAAACAGGAGTTTCCTGGGATTGGCCATCAGATTGAAGTTAAACAAAGAGAAATCTCTAAATACGTAAATCGTTTGGAAAAGGCCAGAGATAACCTGAACGATGAAATGATCAGTAAAGAGGAGTACATGAGCGATAAAGCAAGATACGAGGCGGCTATCAATAACCTGGATAATGAGATCAAGCTGTTGCAAAAGGCCGATTCCAAGGTCAGCGATGTGCTTTCTAACCCGTGGGTAGAGAGGCTTTTGGAGAATGGAGCGATCACAGAACTTGACCGTGCTACAGTGGTGGAGTTTATTGACAAGATTTATGTGTTTGAAGATAAACATATTGAGATTGTCTATAAGTTCAGCGGGGAGTTTGACGGATTGTTTGTGAAGTCTGTTTAAGAGTATCCGTGAAATTTTAGACAACTTGCAATATGTTGGGTAAAATGTTATACTTATTTAAAAAGGAGAGTTATTAAAGTGACACCAATAGGCCAGGAAGATGAGAAGTATGTGTCGCAGTGTGCATACCAGGACTTGCAAAAGTATAGAAAAGAGGGGCTGCTGGAAATCGATTTTAAAGCAGAGTTGGAGCAGGAGTTGATGGAAAAGTATGAAAGTATTCGTTGATGCAAATGTCATTTAAGATGATCTGTTGGAGAGGAGCGTGATACAGCTATGCCAAAAACGCATGAAAAGAATGGAATTATTTATTTTGATAAACCTTTTAAAACAACATTAGTGTCCTGGGTATTAGAACATGAGTTGTGCGACAGCCTGGTTTTAGATAGAGAAGAGCTGATTGACGATGGGTGTGATGAGTGGATCTATGTCCGCTGCTATGCCAGAAGCAGAGAGTATAATAACCGCTTATATTCCGATGTATTTCTGTCAGAACTTAAAAATGAGGGATTGAGAGTGCTGTATGGCTCTGGATGCCAGCAGGAGGTAGCCTATATTGATTAGAGCATTGTACAGTGAAAGCAGACGTTCATTTTCTGTAAATGTGGCATTGACGGCAAACAAGGAATATAAGCTGTTTCGTCAGCACATTGTATTCAAATTTGATACAGGCGCAGCGGCTACCGTGCTGTCTTTAGGTGCATTGCTGAATACGCAGACCATTGAACTGTGCAGAGGAGCAGAAATAAAATTTAGCGGTGCAGATTCAGTGAAGCTAAATTCTGCTTTTGGACATGGTACTGATGGGTATAAGGCTTGCATCAAAAGCGTGAGGGTTGCCGGAACTTTCTTTGAAAATTTTTATTTTTATTTTCTGCCTAATGTACTGGAATTCACGGCATTGCTTGGCGATGATGTGATCTCATGCTGCAGTTTTACCCATGAGCCTTTAGGCCATATCCTCTGTGATATTAATATGGACTGTTATCAAAAAAGGCATAAGGATTTTGAAGATGCGATTGATGCAACCAGATTATTTATGGATGAACTAAGGCTCTGTTTATAATTGCCAGTTTGATAAAAATTTTACGGGGTAGTTCCCTGGTATGGGCGCTCTATCCTTGTCCAGAAGAATCCTTATCTCTTTTGGTCTGTTCCCGCCTCCCGGACATGGAGGCAATGACCCGGGAAAAGTGGGGGTGGATAAGAGCCTGGAAAAGGATATCAACCTGGCAATCACGCTGAAGCTAAAAGAGTATCTCGAACAATCCGATGTGGAGGTGATACTCACCAGGGAGGACGATAGAGGGCTCTACACGGAAAAAGATCACAGCAAAAAGGCGGCAGATATGAAAAAGCGGTGCCAGATAATCGAGGCCGCAAAGCCGGAGATTGTGGTCAGTATCCATCAGAACAGCTACCATGAGGAATCCGTATCCGGAGGCCAAGTCTTCTACTATAAGGGATCGGAAAAAGGAAAACGGCTGGCGGAGCTTATACAGGAGCGCTTCGATTACGTCCTTGGAAAGGGAAACCGAAGGCAGGTCAAGGCAAATGATAATTATTACCTTCTTTTACATGTAAAATGCCCCATTGTGATTGTGGAGTGCGGATTCTTAAGCAACTGGGAGGAAGCCAAAATGCTCAATTCGCCGGAGTATCAGGATCGCCTGGCGTGGACGATACATATGGGGATTATGGAGTATTTAAACAGCAGGTAAAAGAAGTTTTGGAGTTGTGCTATGGAACGGGGAGTGTCCATGTCAACACTGGAAAAAGCAATTGATTTCGACTTTTAACAGCATCCTTTTATTCCCGCGGGCAACGAGCCAAGTGGGCATGCTTGCATGCACATTTGGCGACTGCCGCGAGGGTCAAATACCCCGCTGCTCTGCAGCGCTGCATCAGTATCTATTTATCTGCTGCAAATGGAGTAAACGGCGGATTTGTATAAACATATTTTTCCATAAGTTTGGTCGCGGCTTCCTCGCTTATCGGCGCTGCATTTTCAGCGTCATATTGAGATACCGTTGAATGAAACCATGGATTTTCCGGATCCTTCGCCCCGTCATAGATGACCGACTCCGCCAACTGAAGCTTTGAGCCGTCAAAGACAAAGTAAGAATAGGATGAGTTAGAAGCTCCGCCGGATCCCTCATTTGCTATCATCCCATTTTCACAGAGATAGAATCTGTTCCTTTCCCATCCATCTAATACATGAATCAGTTCCCCGTCCGATATCGTGTAAACATCATAGATAATGCTATTGCCCGAACTATCAGGATTTGCCCCGTATCCCCCAAAAATCAGTTCGTTTATGCCATTTCCATCTATATCTGCCACCCAATATCCCAAAGTTTCATAATGATCATATTTACTCCTGTAAATGACGCTGCTAAAGTCATAATTTGCTGGTGCTTCTCCGTCATTTTTTATGATGCAATCTCTTGCGGCCTCAATCAATTCATTATACTGATTATTGATTTCAACAGATTTTTCCTCTTTATTTTCCGGTATATATGATGTTTGATATAGCTTTTGAGGGCTCATTACAGCGGTTGGTTTTGCATAGCATCTTATTGTTGGATAAAACATAAAAAAGTATAAAGCGGCAGCTATAAACAGATTTTTCATAAACATTCCCTCCGTAAGTGTATTTTTAAATGGATTATAAATTTTGGGGCAAACGATAATCGGAAAAAAATGTATGACAAAGCATATTTGTCAATGTTTAAATTATAGCATTTTTCATAGTAAAATCAATACTGAAAAATTATACCACGAATAGTTTATTAATGTGTTTTTGATTGAATCAAGATATTTTTAACATTAATAAATAAAATAATGTACAATTTAGAATATTGCACCAATTACAGCATTACTCACCCAATTCAACGCCTGCAAAAAACGTAGCCAGGAGGAGGTTCCATATCTCTCCTTGGCTGTTACTATCCCCCGCCAATTTCAACCTTGCAACCTTCAGAAAACCGGGCTATAATAATCCCATCCTGACAAACATCAGAAAAACAACCCAACCAACCAAAGCGGCTCCATCCCGCTCAACAGACAAATAAAGGTGAATACTCATGTATATTGCAGATTTACATATCCACTCCAAATATTCCAGAGCCACCAGCAAAGACTGCGTCCCGGAATCCCTGGATCTCTGGGCCAGGCGCAAAGGGATCGATCTGCTGGGGACAGGCGACTTTACCCATCCCGCCTGGCGGCGGGAGCTAAAGGAAAAGCTCGTACCGGCAGAGGAAGGGCTGTACAGGCTGAAAGACGGCCTCCGCCTTTCCGATCCGCTTTCCGGCGGGAGGCGTAATCCCCGGTTTGTGATTTCCGGCGAGATCAGCTCCATTTACAAGAAAAACGGGCAGGTGCGGAAGGTTCACAATGTCATTCTCCTCCCGGGCCTTGAGGAGGCGGAGGCGCTCTCGAAAAAGCTGGAGGCGATCGGCAATATCCACTCAGACGGCCGCCCGATCCTTGGCCTTGACTGCCGGGATCTGCTGGAAATTACGCTGGAGGTGTGCCGGGAGGCGATCTTTATTCCGGCGCATATCTGGACGCCTCATTTTTCCATGTTCGGGGCATTTTCCAAATTTGAATCGGTTGAAGAATGCTTTGAGGATCTGACGCCCTGTATTCACGCCGTGGAGACAGGGCTTTCTTCGGATCCGCCGATGAACTGGCAGCTCTCCGCCCTGGACCGTTTCCAGCTCATTTCCAATTCGGATGCGCATTCTCCGTCTAAATTGGGAAGGGAGGCCAATCTTCTGGAAACGGAGATGTCTTACGCGGGGCTTTACGGGGCGGTGCAGGAGGGAAAGGGCCTTAAGGGAACCATCGAATTCTTTCCGGAAGAGGGAAAGTATCACTTTGACGGCCACCGCAAATGCCATGTCTGCTTAAGCCCAAGGGAGGCGGCCCGCTGCGATGGCATCTGCCCGGTCTGCGGGAAAAAGCTGACGCTCGGGGTATCGCACCGGATCTCGCAGATGGCGGACCGGGACGAGGGCTTTACCCCTGCGGGAGCCAGGCCGTTTGAAAGCCTTGCGCCTCTGCCCGAGGTAATCGCCTCATGCATGGGCGTCTCTGCGGCCAGCAGAAAGGCGCAGCGTCAGTATGAGGCTCTTTTAAGGGATCTGGGAAGCGAGTTTTCGATATTAAGGGAACTGCCTCTGGAAGATATACGAAAAAAGGGCGGATATTTTATCGCGGAGGGAATCCGCCGGCTCAGGGCCGGGGAGGTAAAGCGCAGCCCCGGTTTTGACGGAGAATATGGGATCATCCGGCTTTTTGAGCCGACGGAGCTGGATGCCATGGACGGGCAGATGAGCCTGTTCTCCAGCCTGATGGAGAGCGCGGCGGCGGCGGAACCGGAAAGGAAGGCGGAAAACGAGGGGGAGAAGGCGTATATATCAGGGAATCCGGATTTAGCAGGGAATTGCGATATATCGGGGAATCCGGATTTAGCAGGGAATTGCGATATATCGGGGAATCCAGATATAGCAGGAAATCCGGACATAGCTGGCGGGCAGGATATAACAGGCGGGCCGGGGGCGGCGGCCATACCGGAAGCGCCGGATCGCCTGAATGAGGAGCAGCTTGAGGCGGTCCGCTCCCTGAATCCGCGGATTGCTGTGACAGCGGGCCCGGGGACGGGGAAGACGAAAACACTGGTTTCCCGTATCTTATATTTATTGGAGGAACGCCGCGTGAGGCCGTCGGAGATAACGGCGGTTACGTTTACCAACCAGGCGGCGCAGGAGTTAAAGAAGCGTCTGGAGGAACAGCTCGGGGGCAGACAGGCGGCAAGGCGGCTGCGGATCGGCACATTCCATTCGATCTGTTATGATCTGCTGCGGCAGGCGGAGGGAGACTTCCTTCTGGCGGATCGCGCCCTGGCGCTGGAGCTGGCGGAGGAGACGCTTGCCAAAACAGGTTTAAAGCTTAAGCCGAAAAGATTTTTGGCGAAAATTTCAGAAAGGAAAACGGCTGTTTCGGATCCCGGCGGGCTGCAGACGCCATCTGCGCCCCGGGAACCGGAGCAGAAGACGCAGGATTTGCGGCAGGAACCGGCCGACGCGCTTTTTGAGGAGGCGGCCGCGGACTACGCATCGCGCCTTTCCGGGCTTAAGGCGCTGGATTTTGACGATCTGCTGCTAAAAGCGCTTTCGCTGTCTGAGAACCGGGAGGATCCGGTCGTATGCCGTTTTCTGAAGGGCTTTCACTATCTTTTGGCAGATGAATTTCAGGATACCAGCCCCCTGCAGTACCGTCTGATTGAAGAGTGGAGCCGGGGCGGAAAGGAGCTGTTCGTCATCGGGGATCCGGATCAGGCGATCTATGGCTTCCGCGGGGCTGATGCAGAGAGCTTTCTCCGTTTTCAGGAGAAAGACGCGCAGATCATCCGTTTAAAGAAAAATTACCGCTCCACGCCGCAGATCCTGACAGCCGCGCAGACCGTGATGGATAAGGGGGGCGCTCTGGAGGCGGTCTTAGGTCCCGGGCCGAAGGCCAGGCTTTTGAAGGCTCTTGGAGAGCGCGAGGAGGCGATTTTTACAGCGAAGGAGATTAACCGGCTGGTGGGCGGGATGGATATGCTGGACGCGCAGGGCGGTTTCTACAGGCAGGAGGGACGCGCGGTGCGAAGCTTCGCCGAGATTGCGGTTCTTTACCGCACGCACAGGCAGTCAGCTTTGTTGGAGATGTGCCTGAAAAAAGAGGGGATTCCATATATTGTGGCCGGGCGTGAGGATTATCTCGACGATCCGTCGGTCCGGGGGACGCTGAGCTTTTTCCGAAGCCTCTTAAGGCCGGAGGATGGGACTGCGGCCTGGCTTTCAAGACGCAGCTTCCGAAAGATGTTTGGAAGCCGGGAAACGGGCGGTGAGGAAGGCGAAACCCGGCCCGGAACAGATGAACGATATCAGGAATTGGCAGAGAGGTTTGGGCGTGTGTGCAGGCGGGGCCGTCCGTCCGGGATCCTGCATGCATGGATGGAGGAAACCGGCCTTTTGGAGGATCCGGCCATGGAACGGCTCTGTTCCATGGCTCTTCTGCATAAAAATATGGAAGAGCTGGTAGACTGTATCGCCTTTGGACGGGAGAGCGACCTAAAGCGGTGCGGCGGGAAGACATGGACAGCGGACGCTGTGACGCTGATGACGCTTCACGGCTCAAAAGGGCTGGAGTATCCGGTGGTGTTCATAAACGGCGCGGGAAAAGGGCTTGTCCCGCTGGAATACGGCGGCCATGCCGGACGCGGCGCGGCTGACATTTCGGAGGAGAGGCGTTTATTCTATGTCGGCATGACAAGGGCCAGGGAGGAACTGATTATGACCTGCGCAGGCGAGGAGACGCCGTTTCTGGCAGATGTGCCGGAGGAGACGGCGCCCCGGGAGCAGGCCAGGATACGGACGCAGGAGAGCGGCATGCGCCAGCTCAGCCTGTTTGACTGGATGAAGCAGTGAGGATAGGCAGTAAGGCTCACGAAACAGTCAGATGCGAAGAGGAGTAAGAGCGAAGGGCAGGATTATGGTAAAGACAGAGATATGGAAAATATCGGATTCGGGACATTTTACGCAGGAGGACAGGAAACATCTGCGCGGGGCGGCAGACATCATCAGGGGCGGCGGCCTGGTGGCATTTCCCACGGAAACGGTGTATGGGCTGGGCGCCAACGCGCTGGATGAGAGGGCCGCGGCAAAGATTTATGAGGCAAAGGGGCGTCCCTCGGACAATCCTCTGATCGCGCATATTTCTTCCCTCGAGGAGCTTGAACCTCTGATCGCCCGTTTTCCGGAGGCCGGGCGGCGTCTGGCTGAAACCTTCTGGCCGGGGCCGGTCACGCTTATATTTGAGAAGAGCGGGCGGGTTCCGTACGGGACGACAGGAGGGCTTAAGACAGTGGCGGTGCGCATGCCGTCCGATCCGGCGGCGGCTGAGCTGATCCGGCTGTCCGGCGTTCCGGTGGCGGCCCCCAGCGCCAACCTCTCAGGCCGTCCGAGCCCGACGCGGGCCGAGCATGTGCGTCAGGACCTGGACGGACGGATAGATTTGATATTAGACGGCGGCCCTGTGGGGATCGGGCTGGAATCTACGATCGTGGATGTGACAGAGGAGATCCCGGTCCTTCTGAGGCCGGGGGCAATTACGATGGAAATGCTGCGGGAGTTATTGGGAGAGGTGCGCATCGATCCGGCTATCCTGGGCCCTGTGGGAGCGGACGCGCGCCCCAGGGCCCCGGGGATGAAATACCGCCACTACGCGCCGCGGGCTGAGATGACGCTGGTGGAAGGCGGGAGCGCCGCGGTGGCGAGCCGTATCCGGGAGCTGGTTGACGAGCGGCAGAAACAGGGATACACGGTGGGCGTGATCTGTACGGACGAGACAAAGGAGAGCTATCCGCGCGGCCTTGTGCGCAGCATCGGCGCGCGCTCGGACGAGAGGTCAGTAGCCCGCAATCTTTACGCGCTTTTGCGGGAGTTTGACGATCTGGGGGCGGACTATATCTATTCCGAAAAATTTTCCGACGAGCGGCTGGGACAGGCGATTATGAACCGTCTGAACAAAGCGGCGGGATACCGCGTTTTAAAGGTTTAGTAGGAACGGTGAATCAGGAAAAGAGGCGTCATGAAGGTTTTATTAGCGGCAGTCAATGCAAAATATATTCACTCGAATCTGGGAATTTACAGCCTTAAGCGGTATGCAGAGGAAAGCCTGAAGCAGAGGGATGCACGGCGCCCTGCAATCCGGATTGAATTGGGGGAGTATACCATCAATCAGACAGAGGAGAGCATCTTACAGGACATCTACAGGCGCAGGCCGGATGTGGTGGGATTTTCATGCTATATATGGAACATAGTTTATATAAAGTCGCTTGTGCGGGATCTGAAAAAGGTGCTGCCCAAAACCCGGATCTGGCTGGGAGGGCCGGAGGTATCGTACAATTCACGGGAGGTTCTGGAGACGCTTCCGGAAGCGGAGCTCGTCATGCTGGGAGAGGGCGAGGGCGCGTTTGCCGGCCTTCTGGCGGCGGAAAGAGGGAATGACGCGGGGAAATCAGGAGGAGAGGCCGGCAAAGACGGCGCAGGGACGGAGCAGGGGGAAAAACCGATCCGGCTCTCCCCTCGTTTATCAGATATCCCCGGCATTGCCTGGCGGGACGGGGAGGGAAACATCACAGTAAACGGCCCCGCGCCGCTTCTGAACCTGGATGAGCTTCCGTTTCCGTATGAGAGCCTGGAGGGATTTGAAAACCGGATACTCTATTATGAGAGCAGCCGCGGCTGCCCGTTTTCCTGCAGCTACTGTCTTTCTTCTATAGATAAGTCTGTGCGCTTCAGGAGCATTTCCCTTGTAAAAGAGGAGCTGTCCTTCTTTTTAAATCACCGTGTTTCGCAGGTGAAATTTGTGGATCGCACCTTTAACTGCAAAAAGAGCCATGCTCTCGCAATCTGGCGGTTTATCTCAGAGAATGATAATGGGATCACGAATTTCCATTTTGAGATCGCGGCGGATCTGCTGGATAATGAAATGCTGTCCGTGCTGCGTGAAATGCGGCCGGGCTTAATCCAGCTCGAGATCGGCGTGCAGACCACGAATCCGGACACGATCCGGGAAATCAGGAGGCGGACGGATCTCAAAAGGCTTGCGGAGAATGTATCCTCTATCCATACGTTTCAAAATATCCATCAGCACCTGGATCTGATCGCGGGCCTTCCCTTTGAAGACCTCGAACGGTTTAAGAAGTCCTTTAATGATGTGTACCGCATGCAGCCGGAGCAGCTTCAGCTCGGCTTTTTAAAGGTTTTAAAGGGTTCCGCCATGGAGGAGAGGGCGTCCCGCTACGGCCTTGTCTTCTGCTTTCGTCCCCCGTATGAGGTTCTGGCCACGCGGTGGCTGGATTACGGGGATGTGCTGCTGTTAAAGGGCGTGGAGGAAATGCTGGAGGTCTATTACAACAGCGGTCAGTTTGAGAATACCATGCGCGCTCTTTCCGGGGAATTTGAGGATCCGTTCTCCATGTATGAATCCCTGTCCGCCTGGTATGAGAGAGAAGGGCTGAGCGGAGTCAGTCACAGCCGTCTGGCGAGATATGAGATACTATTTCGCTTTATCGGAGCGCATGTTACCGATTCCCACAGGAGAGAGGAGTACCGGGATCGGCTGGCAGAAGATCTGTATTTGCGGGAAAATGTAAAAAGCCGTCCGTCCTTTTTAAGGGATCAGACGCCGTATAAGGAGATTGTCCGCGCCTTTTTTAAGAAGGAAGCCGAATCGCCGCGCTATCTTGCGGGTTATGAGGGATATACGGCGCGCCAGATCATAAAAATGGCGCATATGGAGATCTTAGGAGACGGGGCAGCGCTGTTATTTGACTATAAAAACAGAGACGCGCGTTTCGGAAACGCGGCCGTGACATATTTTGAGGGCATGGGAAAGCAGGTATGAGGTTGGAAGAGGCTTTGCAAATGAGAGAGAGAAACATGTATACGGCTCTGGATCTGGAAATGACAGGGCTTGATGTGAAAAGCGACCGCATCATTGAAATTGGCGCGATCCGTGTCGAACATGGTGTTGTAACCGGGACGTTTTCCACTCTTGTGAGCCCGGGCAGGGAGCTTGAGGCCCGGGTGCAGGAGCTGACGAATATCACGGACCGCATGCTGGAGGGCGCGCCGGGGATCCGGGAAGCCATGGAAGGGCTTTCTGCTTTTACGGAAGGGCTCCCGATTTTGGGGCACAACATTGCCTTTGATTATCGTTTCCTCAAACAGGCGGCGGTCGATCAGGGGATGTGCTTTGAGCGGGACGGGATCGACACGCTGGCTCTGTGCCGCCGGTTCATGCCGCCGGATGAGAAGAAAAATCTGGGTTCCGCCTGCCAATATTACGGCATCGGGCCGCAGGCCGCCCACAGGGCCCTGGCGGATGCGTTTTCTGCACATTTTTTGTATCAGACGCTTTTAAAACGCCATTTTGAGGAAAAACCGGAAGCATTTATGGCAAAGCCTTTAAATTACCATGTGAAAAGGCGTCAGCCGGCGACAAAAAAGCAAAAAGAAGTCTTGCGGGATTTGATAAAATATCATAAAATAAATCTATCTGCGCAGATTGACGGGCTTACGAGAAACGAAGTCTCGCGCATGATTGATAAAATCGTTTCACAATGTGGAAGAGCGGCAGAGAGGTGATAAGGATATGTTCAATTTTAATAATGAAAAAAGGAGAAAAACGATTTCAGCAGTCATTATTATTGTGATTGTTCTGGCCATGGTGGGCGGAATGGTGCTTCCCAGCTTATTAATGTAAATATGACATTTGGACAGGGGACAGGTTTATGAAAAAGAAGATTTTGATTGCCGCGGCAGCAGCCTGCGCGCTGACCGGCGGATATGCGCTCATCGCGCCGAGCGCGCAGGCCGGCACGATCCCCGCAGGAATGACGGCAGGGGAGTTTGATCTGGCCGGGATGACCGGAGAGGAAGCGGGTGAGAAGATTCAGGCATACGTGGAGGAGATGTCCGGCCAGGAGATAAGCCTTACGGTTGACGGAAATGAGGTCAAAACCACCGCGGGCGGGCTGGGCTTTGCCTGGAGCAATGAGGCAGAGGTTCAGGAAGCGATTGACCGCTATGCGGGCGGGAATCTTCTGGACCGCTATGTAAATATGAAGAGCCTGGAAAAGGAGCCGGTAGCGCTGGATATCGAGACGGCCGTAGATTCGGCGAAGGTGGCGGAATTTGTCGAAAACCAGTGCCAGAGCTTTGTGCGGCCGGCGCAGGACGCGGTGCTTACCAGAGAAAACGGGGTGTTTCAGCTCACCGATTCCGTGACCGGAATCGAGGTGGATGTGGAGGCCACGAAGGAGCGTCTGAATGAGGCTGTCAGGGGAGGGATTACGGAACCGATCCGCCTGGAGGCAGTCGTCACGGAGACGCAGCCCGCGAGGACGGGCGAGCAGCTCGCCCAGATTCAGGATGTGCTGGGAACCTTCAGCACGAACTTCAGCACAGGCAACGCCTCGCGCTCCAAAAATTTAAGAAACGGCGCTTCCAAGGTCAACGGCTGTATTCTCATGCCGGGCGAGGAATTTTCCGCCTATGTCACTCTGACGCCGTTTACGATTGAGAACGGATATGCCTCCGCCGGCTCGTACGCCAACGGCCAGGTGGTTGACACCGTGGGAGGCGGGGCGTGCCAGCTCTGCACCACGCTTTACAATGCGGCCCTGCTTTCCGAGATGGAGATCACGCAGCGGCAGAATCATTCCATGGTGGTGGGCTATGTAAAGCCTTCGCAGGATTCGGCGATTGCGGGCACAGTAAAGGATCTGAAATTTAAGAATCCCTACGAGACGCCGATCTACATCGAAGGAGGCGTAAACGGAGGCACGCTTACGTTTACCATATTCGGAAAGGAAACAAGGCCGGCCAACCGCGAGATTAAATTTGTATCAGAGACGCTGGGCGTCACGGATCCGGGCGCGCCCACGACAAGAGTGGATCCGTCCCTCGCTCCGGGAGCGAAGGTGCGGGTGCAGTCCGCGCACAGAGGACTCAGATCCCGTCTGTGGAAATATGTGTATATAGACGGCGTGGAGACGGAGAAGGAGATCCTTCACACAGACAGCTATATGGCTTCCAAGGCGATTTACCGCGTGGGGCCGGATCTCCCGGCCGCAGCCCCGCCCGCGCCCGCCGTCCCGGCGGAGCAGCCGCAGCCTGCAGAGCCCGTGCAGCCGGCGCAGCCTGAAGCGCAGCCGCAGCCGTCCGGCCCAGCCGGGCCAGCCGGCCCGGCCGGTGTTTCCGGTGATGTGCCGGCCGCGTAGCGGAGGTATTGCAGTGGTGAGAAACGCATGTATCCCCGCCTTTGGGCAGATGCAGGCGGGCCAGGATCTGGTGCTGGCAGGCTGCATCGCCCTCTGGGGGACGTCCAGGCTGGCGTCTGTGGGAGAGGAGAGGCTTAAGGAGCGGTTTACGCCCCGGTTTATCCGGCGGTGTCAGGAGATATATGGATCCAGGCGGCTTTCATGCTCCCCGGAATGCTTCGGCGCAGCCTCATGGTGCAGCCCCGGAGAGGGCGGCATCATGGCGGCTCTGTGGGATTATTTAAGCCATTTTGGCCTGGGCTTTGAGATTGACCTGAAAAAGCTCACGGTTTTACAGGAGACCATCGAGGTGTGCGAGGTATTTGATGTGAATCCATACCGCCTGCACACCGGCGGCTGCCTGCTGTTCACAGCGGACAACGGGGGAGCGCTGGCCAGGAAGCTGGAGCGGGAAGGGATACGCGCGAGTGTGGCCGGATGGATAACGGGCGGCGTCGGCCGGCAGATCATAAACGGTGAGACACATAGCTTTCTGGATCGGCCAAAGCCCGATGAATTGTATAAGATCGATAAGCAGCAGATATGAAGGAGGCAGGGTATGAGGGAACGAATTTTAGCGGTGATTGAAAAAAACAGCAAAATCAGCGTTAAGGAGCTGGCGGATTTACTGGGGGAGAATGAGGCGGCCGTGGCGGCGGAGATCGCTGGAATGGAGAGCGAGCATATCATTTGCGGCTATCACACCCTGATCAACTGGGACAATACGGATGAGGAAAAGGTGATTGCCCTGATCGAGGTAAAGGTAACGCCGCAGAGGGATATGGGCTTTGACAAGATTGCAGAGCGCATCTATCAGTACAGCGAGGTGAAGGCCGTTTACCTGATGTCAGGCGGCTATGATTTTACCGTCATGCTGGAGGCAAAGACCATGCGCGCAGTCGCGCAGTTCGTGGCGGAAAAGCTGTCCACCATAGACTCCGTGCTCAGCACAGCCACGCATTTTGTATTAAAGAAATATAAAGACCACGGCACTGTGCTTTGCGAGGGCCCCCAGGATGAAAGGATGTTGATTGTTCCGTGAGAAACCCATTATCAGATACAATAGTAAAGATTCAGCCGTCAGGAATCCGCAAATTTTTTGACGTTGTGAGCGAAATGAAGGGCGCCATCTCTCTCGGCGTGGGCGAGCCGGACTTTGACACGCCGTGGCATATCCGCGAGGAAGGCATCTATTCCCTGGAAAAGGGGCGCACCTTCTACACATCCAATGCGGGCTTAAAGGATCTGAAGATCGAGATCAGCAGGTATTTAAAGAGGCGCATGTCCCTGGAATATGATTATAACACAGAGATTATGGTGACCGTGGGCGGAAGCGAGGCCATAGATATCGCCCTGCGCGCCATGCTGAACCCCGGAGACGAGGTGCTGATCCCGCAGCCCAGCTATGTGTCTTATGTTCCCTGCACGCTTCTCGCCGGAGGAACGCCGGTGATCATTGAGCTGGAGGAAAAGGACGAGTTCCGCCTGACAAAGGAAAAGCTTCTGGAGAAAATTACGCCCAGGACAAAGGTTTTGATCCTCCCGTTCCCCAATAACCCGACAGGAGCGGTCATGGAAAGAGCGGATCTGGAGGCGATCGCAGAGGTGATTGAGGAAAAGGATCTCTTTGTCTTAAGCGATGAGATTTATGCGGAGCTTACATACAAGGGAGAGCATGTGTCCATCGCTTCGATACCGGGCATGAAGGAGAGGACTGTCCTGATCAACGGATTTTCCAAAGCCTATGCCATGACAGGCTGGAGGCTGGGATATACGGCGGCGCCGGCGGTCATCTTGAAGCAGATGTTAAAGATTCACCAGTATGCGATCATGTGCGCGCCCACGACGAGCCAGTATGCGGCCATTGAGGCGCTGCGAAACGGCGACGAGGATATCGCCAGGATGAAGGAAGCCTACGACGAGCGCAGGAGATACCTTTTGGGCGCGTTCAGAGAGCTGGGAATGGACTGCTTTGAGCCTTATGGGGCGTTTTATATGTTCCCGTGTATCAAACGGTTTGGAATGACGTCGGATGAATTTGCGAACCGGCTGCTTAGGGAGGAGAAGATCGCCATTGTTCCCGGAACGGCGTTTGGGGACAGCGGGGAAGGGTATCTGAGAGTGTCGTATGCGTATTCGCTGGAGGATCTGAAGAAGGCGATTGGGCGGATCAGGCGGTTTGTGGATAAGTTGGATGGGAAATAGTTTGCAGGTTGGGGGATGACGCTGGGGGGACGCCATGGAGCGGCCATATATCCAGCAGAAACCCCGCTTCCGCTCGGAGAAAAGCGCAGCGGTACTAAGCCCTTTAAAGACCTCGCTAAGTACCGGCGGTTTTCTACGGGTTTTTGCTGGATATATGGCCGCTCCATGGCTGCGTGATTGCTGGCTGTAAGGGACTGTAAATTAATATGCTGTACTGGGGATTGATGTCCTTTGCCGCGGGGTGAAGGACTTTCCTGATTTTGGGCGCAGAGGAAGGAACGTATCCCTGCCTGGGTAGGGGATGCTGTGGAATAAGGTGGGCAGGGCGCGCGGGATTTTTCGCGGCGGTTCCTTTGTTGAGGGTGAGTGAGATGAATATTGTGTTATATGAGCCGGAGATGCCAATGAATACCGGAAATATAGGGAGAACGTGCGTGGCGACGAATACGCGGCTGCATTTGATCGAACCGCTGGGGTTCCGGCTGGGCGATAAGGAAGTGAAGCGGGCGGGGCTGGACTACTGGCCGCGTCTGGACGTGACGGTTTACAGTGATTATGAGGATTTTCTGGAACGGAATCCGGGCGCGAAGATTTATATGGCTACGACGAAGGCGAAACGGGTTTATACGGATATTTCTTATGAACCGGACTGCTATATTATGTTCGGGCCGGAGAGCAGGGGGATTCCCGAGGAGATGCTGGTAGAGAACAGGGAGAATTGCATGCGGATTCCCATGTGGGGGGAAACGCGGTCGCTGAATCTTTCAAATTCGGTGGCGGTGATTCTGTATGAGGCTTTGCGGCAGAATGGATTTGAGCGTATGACGATGGAAGGGGAGCTGCACCGGATGGGGTGGACATGACGATATATCTTCATTTTGTTCATTTGATGCTTCGGAAATCTCCAAAGGAGGTCATAAAATGTCTGAGACAAGCACACTTATTCAAAGCAGGCGCGTATGGCTGGCAGGGCAGTTTTCCCCGCTCCAGCTTGAGATAAAAGACGGGCGGATCGATGGCGTATACCCATACGCCTTGCGCGATCCGGATATCGATTACAAAGACAACCGGATTCTCCCCGGTTTTATGGACATCCACACCCACGGCGCATATGGCTTTGACACAAATGACGCCGATCCGGAGGGCCTTAGGAAGTGGGCCGGGAGGCTCCCGGAGGAAGGGGTCGCGTCATTCCTTCCGACTACGGTTTCGGATCTGCCCCCTGTTTTAACCGCATCCGTAAAGAATGTCGCGGACGTGACGGAAGCCGGATATGAGGGGGCCGAGATTCTGGGAATCCACCTGGAAGGGCCGTATCTCGATATGGAGCGGCGGGGCGCGCAGCCGCCGGAGGCGGTCGTACCGGCGGATGTGGAAGAGTTTGAGCGCTACCAGCAGGCGGCCCGGGGCATGATCCGCTATATCACGCTGGCCCCGGAGCACGACGAAGGATTGAAGCTGACAAAATACTGCGCGCAAAACGGGGTTGCGGTCAGCATGGGCCATTCCGGCGCTTCGTATGATCAGGCGCTTCTGGCCGCCGCAAACGGGGCTTTGTCCGCAACCCATGTATATAATGGAATGTCCCCCTTCCATCACCGGGAACCCGGCCTTTTAGGCGCGGCCCTGCGGCTTCGGAATCTTTTCGGAGAGATCATCTGCGACGGACTTCACGCCCATCCGGCGGCGGTTTACCACTTTTTTGCCGCAAAAGGCCCTGATTTCCCGATCATGGTGACCGACTCCCTGAGAGTAAAAAATTGCCCGCCCGGCGGCATATACCGGCTGGGCGGGCATGAGATAGAAGTAGACCGGGACGGCGCGGCCCGCTTAAAAGACAGCGGCACGCTGGCCGGAAGCACGCTGCGCATGAACCGCGGCCTGAAATTCCTGGTGGAAGAGGCGATGATCCCCTTTGACGCGGCGCTGAATGCCTGCACAATCAATCCGGCCCGGCTTCTCGGCGAAGATCGGAGAAAGGGAAAGCTGGCCGCCGGGTACGACGCGGATATCGTCATACTGGCCGATGATTACGAGGTCATACAGACCTATTGCCGGGGGCGGATTGTATATACGGCGGCTAAATATCCAGCAGATTGGCAATATCAGAAAAACTGATATACAAATCATCAAAGATATTTACCTTGATAATCGAATCGAATGAATATTGGACACTCACGATATCCCCCTCAAAGTCGTTTACAGTAACGATCTTTCTCCGGGAATCAACGATCCAATACTCACGCACGCCGGCATTTTTGTAGTAGTAGAGCTTGCGTATATAATCATCTGACGGATTGCCGGGAGAAACGATCTCAATAATAAAATCCGGGGCGCCGTTGCAGCGCTTTCCATCCAGTTTATCCTTATCACAGATAATCATAATATCGGGCTGGACAATCGTAAGAGGCTTGTCGGACAGCTTAACGTCAAACGGAGCGCTGAATACCTGGCAGCCTCCGTTTTTGCGTTTGATATAGTTGTAAAGAATATTCGACAATTCCATCGACAGCATCTGATGTATCTGCGACGGGCTGGCCATATCACAGATAACATCATCAAAGACTTCTGCCCTCCGGTTCTCCGGCAGAGCCTCGTATTGTTCCAGAGTGATGGTTCCCGGCCGCAGTTGTAATGCTGGAGGCATACATAAGCTCCTTTCTGGTCATGATATTTTAACAGGAAAATGTACTTAGGAACTGCAGAGAAATAACCGATAAAACCATTATCACAGAAACCCGCATAAAATGGGACCTTGGGCTTGAAAAGTTTGAGCGGTATTTATCTGCAAAGGCCCGCCAGTAACGTAGCCGGAGACGGCTTCTGTATCCATTAGAAACCCGTAGAAAACCGCCGGCGCTTAGCGAGGTCTTTTCGAGCTTAGCGTCCGCTGCGCTTTTCTCCGAGCGGGAGCGGGGTTTCTAATGGATACAGAAGCCGTCTCCGGCGGCCCTCTCACGGCATAAAACTATGGCGGAAAAAGCTCTAACCTCCCCTACTGCGATTTCACTTCCTTCCACAGTTGATTATACACCCCATCCACCTCGTCGCCGAGATATAGGTAGACCTCGCTGCCAGCCAAATCTTCCATATCAGGGAAAATGGCCTTATTATTCTGCAGCTCCTCATCAAGAAGCTCAAACGCCCCCTGATTGGGAGTTGAATACGTGATATACTCAAAGTTTTTCAGAGCAATATCCGGCCTGCACAGAAAATTGATCCATTTTTCCGCATTTTCCTTATTCCTCGCATTAGCCGGAATCACCCATGAATCGACCCACAGATTCGTACCTTCCTCAGGAATGACATATTCCAGAGAGTAATCAAGCCCCTGCGCAGCCGTCTCTTCCTGTATATAAAGCATTTCACCGGAATAGATCACGCCTACGGCCGCCTCGCCGCCGATCATTTTGTCGCGCGCCTGATCAATCACATATGCCTGTACTAGCGGCTTCTGGTCAATCAGTTTTTTCTTTGCCTCCTGAAGCTCGGCTTCATCAGAGGTATTCATGGAATATCCGAGCGACTTTAAGGAAACCATGAAGGCGTCGCGGACGCTGTCCTGCATGAGGATCTCGCCTTCGTAAGCGGGATTCCACAAGTCATCCCATCTGGAGGGAACCGGAAGCCCCTTTTCTTCAATGAGCTTCGTATTGTAGAGAATTCCCACCGTGCCCCAGGTATAGGGGACGGAATACAGGTTATCCGGATCAAAGCCCCTGGACATTTCCATATAGCGATCTCCGATCTGATCGAGATTCGGGATATTTCCAAAGTCAATCTCTGCCAGAAGCCCGTTCTCGGCCATTCTCTGGATCATATAGTCCGAGGGACACACGACGTCATACTGTACGGCCCCGGCTTCAATGACAGGGTACATTTCTTCATTTGTCTCAAACACATCATAGGTGACCTTGATTCCGGTTTCCTCCTCAAACTGCTCAATCACGGATTCATCTATATATTCGCCCCAGTTATAGACAAACAGCTCGTCGGAGCGGGCGGCAGAGTACCGGCTCCAGGTGGAAAAGCCCACGCCGGCCCCAATCGCCAGGGAGGCCGCGGCCAGAATCCCCTTTTTGATGCGCCCGGCGAGGATGCTTTTCGATGCGGACGCCGCGTCTGAGCCGGAAGAGGGCGATTTCTCCGGCGCAAAATTCGTAATGATGAGCAGCGCCAGCACGGTCAGGAAAATGAGAGTGGACAGCGCATACATGGACGGCCGGATCCCGCGGCGCACCTCGCTGTAAATCAGGGTGGAAAGGGTGTCGATCCCCGCGCCCCTGGTGAAATGGGTCACAATAAAGTCGTCGAGCGACATGGTAAAAGCCATCAGGAAGCCGGATAGCACGCCGGGTACAATATCGGGAAATACGATCTTAAAAAATGCCTGTAAAGGCTTTGCGCCGAGATCCAGGGCGGCCTCATAAGCAGAGCGGTTCGTCTGCTTTAATTTCGGCATAACGCTCAGGATCACATAGGGGATATTAAAGGTAATATGCGAGATCAGCACAGTCTTAAAGCCCAGGGAGATCCCGAACGCGATAAATGCCAGCATCAGAGAAATTCCGGTCACGATATCCGAATTCAGCATGGGGATATTGTTCACGCCCATCACGATGCTGCGGGGCAGCTTTTTCATGCTGTTAATCCCAATAGCGGCCACGGTCCCGATGATCGTGGCGGTAAGAGCGGAGACAAAGGCGATCAGGAGCGTATTGTTCAGCGCGTTTATAATGGCCTGATTCTGGAACATCTCCGTATACCATTTTGTCGTAAAGCCGCCCCAGAGGGTTCTGGACTTCGTGTTATTAAAGGACAGAACCATCATGGTCGCGATCGGCGCATATAAAAAGATCAGGATCAGAGCCAGATAAAAATCCTGAAAAAATTGTTTAAAGCTGTATCGTTTCATCAAAATGCGGCCCCCTCTCCGTCTTTGTCATATTTGGCGATCAGAGCCATGCTGAGTAAGATAAAGAGCATCAGCACAAGGGACAGGCCCGCCCCCAGGTTCCAGTTATTCCCTCTGGTAAATTCCTGTTCAATGACATTTCCTATCAGGAGAATCTTGCTGCCGCCGAGCAGGTTGGAGATTACAAAGGTGGTCAGGGCAGGCACAAACACCATGGTAATACCGCTGATGATGCCCGGAAGGCTGAGCGGGAGCCAGACGTGAATCAGCGTCTGGAACTCGCTGGCCCCCAGATCCTTGGCGGCGTTGATGGTATTGTCGTCGATCTTGGCCATCACATTGTAGATGGGCAGGATCATAAAGGGCAGGAAATTGTAAACCATGCCCAGGATAATCGCGCCCGGCGTATTGATGACGGCAATATTCGGCAGGCCGAGGAGATTGAGCACGCCGTTGATAACGCCGTTTTTCTCCAGAAGCGTCTGCCATGCCAGCGTGCGCAAAAGGAAATTCATCCACATGGGAAGGATGAAAATAAATACCATAAAGCTTCCCTTTCCGATGCCCCGCCTGCGCAGGATCAGGGCCAGGGGAAAGGACAAAACCAGGCAGAACGCGGTGCTCGCCAGGGACAACAGGAGCGACAAAAGAAGTGCCTTTGCATGCTCCGGCGTCCGGATAGAGAGGACATTCGCAACCGTAAAGGCCCCGCTTTTATCGGTCAGGCCATAGAATACGATCAACAGGAGCGGAATCACCGTAAAACCGATCATCCAGATGATATAGGGGCCGGCTAAGAGCCGCTTTGCCGTCTTACTTTGCATGACAGCCTCCTCCTTATAGTATGGTATACACTCTCAAAGTCTCACAAAATGAGGAGCGGTGAGATGCTGAGAATATATTCGTGACAGGGAACAGCCTGCGCTTATTCCGTTACGCCCACCGCCTGCTCATCTTCAGAGGCCGGCTTATTCATGATCTGGATGTCAAAGGGATCCACATGGATGCCCACCGCCTCCCCCACGGGAACCATATCCGTGCTGTGGACAAGCCATTCAAAGCCGTCCGGCGTGGTGACCTCCATCTCATAGTGAACACCCTTGAAAATCAGGTGGGTCACAACGCCCTGGAGCGTTCCGTCCCCGGGCCGTACCAGATCGATATCCTCGGGCCGGATCACCACATCCACAGGCTGGTTGCAGCCAAAGCCCTTATCCACACAGGCAAATTTCGCGCCGAAGATTTCAACCAGCTCATCGCGCAGCATCACGCCGTCCACGATATTGCTCTCCCCGATAAAATCAGCGACAAACGCGTTCTCCGGCTCGTTGTAGATCTGCTCCGGGGAACCCATCTGCTGGATGTAGCCCTGATTCATGACCACGATCGTATCCGACATCGTGAGGGCCTCTTCCTGATCGTGCGTGACGTAAATGAAAGTGATGCCCAGCTCATTCTTTAAGCGGATCAGCTCATACTGCATATCCTGCCGCAGCTTTAAATCCAGCGCGCCCAGCGGCTCGTCGAGGAGAAGAACCTTGGGTTCATTGACAATCGCCCGCGCAATGGCAATCCGCTGCTGCTGGCCGCCGCTTAAGGAATCCACAGAGCGGTTTTCAAAGCCGCTTAAGTTCACCAGCCGCAGGGCGTATTTGATTTTGTCCTGAATGTAGCTTTTGGGTTTGTTCTTAATCTTTAAGCCAAAGGCGATGTTATCCGCGATATTCATATGAGGGAACAGGGCGTATTTCTGAAAAACGGTATTGAGCTGCCGTTTATTTGGCGGGAGTTTTGTGATATCCTCACCCCCAAAGATAAGCTGCCCCTTATCCGGAGACTCGAACCCGCCGATAATGCGCAGCGTCGTCGTCTTCCCGCAGCCGCTGGGGCCGAGAAGCGTCACAAAGGAATTCTCCCTGACAGAAAGGCTTAAGTCGTCAAGGACGATATCGCCGTCAAAGTTTTTTGTAATATGTACTAAATCAATCAGTGGCTGGCTCATAATATTCCTCCGGTCTGGTAAAAATGGCATTTGAAAACGGGCTAAAAGCTGGGCGGCGAACTGACCCAGATAAGGACGGCCCCGCCGCGGCTGGACAGATAATGCGTCTTGCCGCTGACATAGTAAAAGGATTCGCCCTTTTTCGCCTTATAAGTATGGTCGCCGAGGTGGATAGATATACTTCCCTGCAGGACATAACCGAATTCTTCGCCCTCGTGGGGGGCGTCGGGGTACGTGGATCCGCCGGCTTTAAGAGTCAGACGGATGGGCTCCATGGTGTTTTTCTGCGCATTGGGGATGATCCACTGTATTTCATTGTTCAGCTCCGGATCCTGCTTGACAAAGTAATCATTTTGCCCAAACACGATCTGTTCCTGCGGCTCCTCGTTAAAAAATGTTTTAATACTCGTGCCAAGGCACTGCAGAATATCCATCAGCGTGGCGATGGACGGAGAGGTGAGATCGCGCTCAACCTGGGAGATAAAGCCCTTGGAAAGCTCGGCGCGGTCGGCCAGCTCCTCCTGGGTCAGGCCCTTTAAGATGCGCAGTTCCTTTAAACGTGATCCTATGCTCACGGTTTGCCTCCTTCTTATAAAATATGTACTCCCGGAATCTGAGCACATCTGACAAAAAATCATCTCACAAAATCAGGCGAGGTGAGCTCCCGGGAGCACGTAAGTTTACCAATACTAAATGAAGGTAAAAATAATCCCGATGTTTAGAAATAATAAACACCGCGCAAGTAACATTATACAGAAAGAAAACGTTCTGTCAATAGTTTTATTCAGAGATTGACAAGAAAAGAGAAAAATACGATAATAGGGGGAGACAGGCGGACGCTGCCGGCCACAGAGCAGGCGGGGAAGGATGCATGGCAGGCTTTGCGAAATACACCGCGGCGGCAGAACAATTTGAGGAGGAAGCAGGATGCAGAATAAATATATGGCGTATGTGGGATCCTATTCATACAATGGCCAGGCAAAAGGGATTACGGTATATGATGTGGATGTGGAAAAAGGGCTGTTCCACTACCGGTGTGAGGAGGAAGTAGACAATTCATCGTATCTTACAGTTTCAAATAACGGGAAGACGCTGTATTCCATCGCAGACGAGGGGATCGTATCCTTCCGCATACAGGAGAACGGGGCCCTGACGCGCTTAAACAGCGCCAACACCAAGGCCATGAGGGGCTGCCATATCGCGACAGATGAAAAGGACAAATATATCTTTGTCTCTGGCTACCATGACGGCAAGGAGACCGTGCTGAGATTAAAGCGCGACGGCTCCATCGGGGAAATCACGGACGGCGTGTATCACAGGGGCCTGGGGAGCGTGGCGGAGCGCACCTTCCGTCCCCATGTAAGCTGCGGCCGCCGCACGCCGGACGGGAAATTTGTATTCGTGGCGGATCTGGGGATCGACCAGATCAAAATCTACCGCTTTGATCCCGTTAAGGGCCTTCTGACCCTGGTTGACGCGCTCCGCTGCGAGCTTGAATCCGCGCCGAGGCATTTTATCTTTTCCGCGGACGGCCGTTTCATGTACCTGATGTATGAGGTGAAAAATGTAATTGACGTCTATACGTATGAGACCGGGGATAAGGTGCCGGTTCTGGAAAAGATCCAGACCATCACCTCCACAGCGCCGGAACGCTTAAGCCAGCTCACTGCGGCCTGCGCGATCCGCATGTCGCCGGACGAACACTATTTATACTGCAGCAACGCGGGCGATAACTCCGTCAGCGTTTACCGCCGGGATCCGGATACCGGCCTTCTGACTCTCCTGTGCTGCCTGCCCATCAGCGGAGATTATCCGAAGGATATCGCCATTTTCCCGGATCAGAAGCATCTGGCCGCGATCAACCACGGGAGCAACAGTATTTCCTTTTTCAAGGTGGATTATGAAAACGGGCTTCTGGTAATGTGCAACCGGAGCATTGAGGTGAACGAGCCCAATTGCTGCGTGATTGTGAAGGTACCAGGAAGCAGATAGCCGCCGCGGGGGACAGACGCGCAGGGAGATGTGCTCCTGGAATGCCTGATTTTGCGAGATTCCGGGAGTACATGCAGTAAAAAAAGGAGAAAAGGAGCAGGATATGGCGGGTTCAATATATGGCAGGATTCTGACAATGACGACCTGGGGCGAATCCCACGGCCCGGGGCTTGGGGTAGTGGTGGACGGCTGCCCGGCCGGGATTCCGCTTACAGAGGAAGACATCCAGAAGCTGCTGGATCGTAGAAAGCCGGGCCAGAGCCGGTTTACGACAAAACGCAGCGAGAGCGATTCCGTGCGGATCCTGTCCGGGATCTTTGAGGGAAAAACAACCGGAACCCCGATTTCCATGCTGGTGGAAAATCAGGATCAGCGGTCAGCGGATTACAGCCAGATCGCCGGTTGCTACAGGCCGGGACACGCGGATTATACGTATGATGAAAAATACGGCTTTCGCGACTACCGCGGCGGCGGCCGTTCCTCCGGGCGCGAGACGATCGGCCGCGTGGCGGCCGGGGCGGTGGCGGAAAAACTCCTGGCAGAGCTCGGCGTAACGGTGACAGCCTATACAAAAAGCATCGGGCCCGTGTCAGTCAGCCCGGAACGCTTTGATTTGGCGGAATGCGGGCGCAACCGCCTCTGTATGCCGGACGCAGCCGCGGCCTCCGAAGCGGAAGCATATCTGGAGAAGCTCATGGCTCAAAAAGACTCCGCCGGGGGCGTGGCTGAGTGCATCATAAAGGGCCTGCCCGCCGGCGTCGGCGATCCGGTTTTTGAAAAATTAAGCGCTAACCTTGCAAAGGCGGTCTGCTCCATCGGCGCTGTCAAGGGATTTGAGATCGGAGAGGGCTTCCCCGCGGCAAAGATGACCGGAAGCACGCATAACGACGCATTTTACAGCGAGAACGGAACCGTCAGAAAACAAACAAACCATGCGGGCGGGATACTGGGAGGGATCAGCGACGGCGGCGACATCTGCTTCCGGGCAGCGTTCAAGCCGACCCCGTCGATCGCCTCGCCCCAGAAGACCGTCAGCCGCGGCGGGGAAGAGATCGAATTAAGCGTGAAAGGACGCCACGATCCGATTATTGTGCCGCGCGCCGTGGTCGTTGTGGAGGCCATGGCGGCCTTTGCCGCGGCGGATCTGCTTCTGGCCGGCATGACTGCCAGGATGGATCGGATCCGGGAATTTTACAGGGGACGGACGGGACAGTAGCAGCTGATCCGTTTAAAGTCAGGAATATAAGGGGCTGCCGTAACAGTTCAGATAGCCGGTGAACGGTTACGGATTGTTTTTAAATAAAGAGACGCCGCGCGGCAGGGGCGTCTTTTTGCTTTAGGAACTGTTAAGAAATAACTTTTCAATAGTGCGCAGGATTTTTCTTCGGGAGCGCCACTTAAAAATCAGGCGCATAGTGGGCTATGTAACTGATTTTTGAGTGGTGCTATCGGAGAAAAAGACAAGCAATATGAAAAGTTATTTCTTGACAGTTCCTTAGCTGTACATTGCGGCAATTATGGAAAATGTGGCAATCGTGAAAACGGCGGCAATCGAAAAAACAGTGGCAATCGTGAAAACTGCGGTGCTCATGGAAATCGCGCTAATCGCGCAAATCGCGACAACCGCTAAAAAACGTGATAATCGCAGTAATCAGAGTAATGGCAATCATGACAGGGAGAAAACGGGATGGGACAGAATTATAACACAGGAACAGGTGTATCAGCGGAACAGGAACCAGAGGCGCATCTGAGGGAAATTTACAGACAGGTGAAACAGGCCGTACACGAGCTTTTGGAAGCGGCGTCATTAAAACAGGGAGACATCCTGGCAGCGGGCTGTTCTTCAAGTGAAATCGCATCATACCGCATCGGCTCCTACTCGAGCGCCGAAATCGGCCGGACGGTCTGTGACGCGCTCCAGTCCGAATTAAAGCCGGCAGGAGTCCGCCTGGCGGCCCAGTGCTGCGAGCACTTAAACCGGGCGCTGATCGTAGAGGAAGAGACCGCAGAACGCTATGGCCTGGAAATGGTCAACGTGGTTCCGCAGCTAAAGGCGGGCGGTTCCTTTGCCACAGCCGCGTACGAACAGATGGAGCGCCCTGTGGCAGTCGAACGCATACAGGCCCATGCAGGGCTTGACATCGGCGATACGCTGATAGGGATGCATCTTCGCCCTGTAGCGGTACCTGTGCGCATCTCCATCCGCGAGATTGGCGGCGCCCACGTGGCATGCGCCAGGACAAGGCTTAAATACATCGGCGGGGAGCGGGCGAAGTATTTGTAGATTTCAGTAAAATACAACCGTGGCGATTCGGCGCGCCTGAATCATTACGGATAGTTAGGAATTGTCCCGAAATAACTTCCTATATTCCTTGTCTTTTTCTCCGGCGGCACTGCTCAAAAATCAGTTACATAGCCCGCTATGCGCCTGATTTTTGAGCAGCGCTCCCGAAGAAAAATCCTGCGGACTAATGGGAAGTTATTTCGAGACAGTTCCTCAGTCAGTTACGCGCCGGCCAGAGCAATTTTCAGACATGCTCCGGGGCGGCGCTAAAGAGGAGAGGACTGCGTGGAAATCAGGAAGAATGACGTTTTAGAGCTGGAAATTGTCGATATGAGCGAAAACGGGGAGGGGATCGGAAAAGAGATCCGGAAGGAGCTCAGAACAGAGAACTCAAAAGAGAGCCCATGTCCGCATAAAAAACAGGAGCAAAACCGGGATCAAAACAGCAGCCGATACACATGGTTTGTCAGGGACGCCGTGATCGGCGACCGGATCGAGGCCAGAGCCATGAAGATGAAAAAGCATTACGGGTTTGCGCGGCTTTTAAAGGTGCAGAGGCCCTCAGCGGCAAGGATCGAGGCGAGATGCCCGGCTGCCAGCCAGTGCGGCGGCTGCCAGCTCCAGACGATGAGCTATGAGGAACAGCTCCGTTTTAAAGAGAGGAAGGTATACAATCACTTAAAACGGATCGGAGGGCTGGACAATCTGATGCTGCCCGGGGCTTTGGAGGAGAGCGGTCTGGCCGGCGCCGGGGCCCTGGCAGACGGCGGGAGCACGCAGGGTGAAGAGGAGAAGTCGAAATTAAAGGCCGGGGCGTATGTCATCATGGAGCCGATTATTGGGATGAAGGATCCATGGCGTTACCGGAATAAAGCCCAGATTCCATTTGGAAAAGACAAAGAGGGAAACGTGATATACGGCTTTTATGCGGGAAGGAGCCACCGCATCGTCGAATGTGAGGACTGCCTGTTAGGGGCCGGGGAAAATAAGGAGATATTAAAAGAGATCCGCGGCTGGATGGAACGTTTCGCGATTCCGCCGTATAACGAGGAGACTCACAGCGGCCTGATCCGGCATGCGTTGATCCGAAAAGGATTTTACACAGGTGAAATCATGGTATGCTTGGTGATAAACGGGAGGGCGATTCCCCACAGCGAGGAGCTGATCCGGCGCCTTTCCGGCATTTCCGGTATAAAAAGTATCTGTTTTAACATCAACACAGAGAAGACGAATGTGATCATGGGAGACGAAGTGGCCAGCCTAAGCGGCCCGCTCTATATCACGGATGAGATTGGCGGTGTAACGTATCGGATTTCTCCCCTGTCATTTTACCAGGTCAATCCCCTGCAGACTGTAAGACTCTATCAAACCGCGCTGGAGTATGCGGCTCTGACCGGAAACGAGATCGTATGGGATCTGTACTGCGGGATCGGGACGATTTCCCTGTTTCTGGCGCAGAGGGCCAGGCAGGTCTGCGGCGTGGAGATCGTGCCGCAGGCGATCCTCGACGCGAGGGAGAACGCCAGGATAAACGGGATCAAAAATGTAGAATTTTTTACGGGAAAAGCCGAGGATGTTCTGCCTGAACAGTATAAAAAGGAAAAACGCCATGCGGACGTCATCGTAGTCGATCCGCCGAGAAAGGGATGCGATACGGTCTGCCTGGACACCATCGTAAAAATGCGGCCGGCCAGGGTGGTTTATGTGAGCTGCGATTCGGCTACACTGGCGAGGGATGTCAGATATCTGGGGGAGAGAGGATATGAGGTGCAGAGGGTGAGGTGCTGTGACATGTTTGGGTGGAGTCCGCATGTGGAGACTGTGTGCCTTTTGGCGCGTTTGTGATTTCATTTCAAATGTAAACTAAATAAAATTTATAGTTGACAATTATTCCCTGTTATAATAAAATAAAGGAGCAGCAAGCACAGAACGCGCCCCCCTGGAACAAACGCCTCAGGCAGCCAATGGGAGCGCTTCTATATTCCAGAGAAAGCAGGGAGATACCTAAATGCCGTTATACAGTATAAAAATGCGTGCAAGCGCCCATGGCGCGCACATTTCCGGCGCGGAAAAAATTATCCCGGACAGCCGGATACCCGCAAATGCGTCCGGCCTTTTACAGCGCGGGCTGACCCATCCCAAAGGCAGGCCGGATATGCTGAATATCAAAATAGAACGCCTTCAGGACGAGGATATCCTATATCTTGACGCCCTTCCGGTAAACACCGTCGAAGTCTCCGATGTCCGGGAAGGCGTGCAGGAGATACGAAAATTCCTGAACGCGCTCTTTCTTGAAAATACAGAAAACATAATCGCCCTCCTGCCGGAAATGAATTCTATGCGCGGCGCCCTCCTGCTGGATGTGGATACGCTTGAGCGGCTGGAGCCCGATCCGGAGCGCGGAGTCCGCGCGACCTACATGGATCAGGAAACCGGGCCCCAAAACGGCAAAGCGGCCTGCGCCGCCCCCAAAGATCACTATCAGGAAGCAATTGTCCTGGCCACCAAGGTAGCGAACGCGCCAAACATCATAGGCGAAATCTGCATTTCCGACGATCCCGGCTATGTGACCGGCTACGTCGCTTCCAAATCATCCGGATATAAGCGTATCACCAAACTAAAAGAATACGGCAGTGAAAGCGGCGGAAGGATCTTTTTATACCGCGGCAGCAGAGGCGATGTCGGAAAAACCATAACCTACCTGGAAAACCAGCCTGTGCTCGTACGAAACGTACAGCCCCTGGTACAGAAAGAAAAACCGGCGGGGAAATTTGATTATATAGAGAATGAACTGCGCGCGATGCGCCAGACACATTTATACCGGACCATGAAAACGCTCCGGTCCGCCCAATCGCGCGCCGTGGAATGCGGCGGCAGGACGATGCTCATGATGGCGTCAAACAACTACCTGGATATGTCGTCCAGAGCAGATGTAAAGCAGTATGCGGCCCGCGCGCTTGAGACCTACGGCGCAGGCTCCGGCGGCTCGCGGCTCACGACCGGAAACACAGAGCTTCATGAGCGGCTTGAGGAGAAAATTGCGGCCTTTAAAAACACCGAATCCGCGTTGGTATTCAATTCAGGCTACACAGCTAACACGGCCGCCATATCAGCGCTCATGGGCAGGGGAGACACCATATTCAGCGACGAGCTCAACCATGCAAGCATAATAGACGGCTGCCGGTTAAGCGGCGCGAAGATCATCGTATACAGGCACAACGACATGCGGGATCTGGAGCAGAAAATAGCTGAGAACCCCTGCGCCAGAGGGCTTATCGTCAGCGACGCCGTCTTCAGCATGGACGGAGACATCCTGCGGCTCCCGGAATTCGTACAGATAGCAGACAAAAACGGCTTGCTGTCCATGATTGACGAGGCCCATTCGACCGGCGTGCTCGGAGAGACCGGAAGAGGAATTATAGAACACTTCCACTATGAGCACAGGCCGGACATCCTGATGGGCACGCTCAGCAAAGCCATCGGCAGCGAGGGAGGCTTTGTCTGCGGGAGCAGAAACCTTACGGAATACCTGAAAAATAAAGCGCGCGGCTTTATCTTTTCCACATCGCTCTCCCCCGTCGCCATGGCCGCCTCATACAAAGCATTCGAGGTTATAGAAGAAAATCCCGGGCTTATCGCAAAGCTCCATGAAAACGTCCGCTTCTTCTGCCAGCGCCTGCGGGAAGGGGGACTGCCCATCCACTCAGAAACCGCCGTGATACCGCTCCTTATCGGAGACGAAAAAAAGACTGTGGAAGCCTCGCAGACGCTCTTTGAAGAAGGCTATTTTACATCCGCAATCCGTTACCCGACCGTAAAAAAAGGAAGCGCAAGGCTGAGAATCGCACTGATGGCAACCCACGAGCAGGGACAGCTAAAAAAAGCGGCCCAGGCAATCCTGAATCTTCCGGCTTTCAAAGACAAGAGGAACCAATACCATGACGACTAAAAAAACATATTCGGCCAGAGCGCTCGCATCCGACGGGATTTTGTCCGTCCTCCTGCTCATAACAGGAATGTTCAAAATACCGTCCTTCCTGCCAGGCGCAGAATTCCAGGTTTCAGCCCCATTTGCCGTAACCATCGCCAAAAACCTGGGCTTTAAAAGATACCTCATGATCGGCATAGCCTCCAGCCTCTGCGGCTTTGTCCTCGGAGTCCAGAATATCCTGAATATCACAGTTGCAATGATATACAGAATCACGGCAGGCGCTATCCTGACCCTGTTCAAAGACAGCAAACCCGCTGTAATCATCAGCGGCCCCTGCGGAACCCTGCTGTCAAGAATCATACTGGCACAGCTAACCGGAGCCGACATGCGCCTCCTGCTCCTGTACGCATTGCCGGGAATGGCATTCACCGCTGTCACAGCGCCGATTTTAATCAAAGCGGCAGAAAACTGGGGATTATTTGTTCAGTAATAATCTCAGGAGCTGTTAAGAAAGTAACAGTTCAGCCTTCGACTCCGCGAGGTGTTTTTTGTGAGCGAAGGTCACAGAAAACCCGAGGGCAGCAAGCACAATTTCTGTGCATCATTTGTTGCAGTTTAGCCGGAAGGCTGAACTGTAACTTAAAAAATAATATGCTCTAATCCCCATCTTGACAAACCCCTGAATGCCATGTATACTATATCAGACGGCGCAGAACGGATCACAATCCTGCCCGCCAAACCAACCCAAACAGGAAAAGCCGGCGGCCTACCCGCCAGAGCTTACGAACCAAGCCATAAAGTTTCCGCACAGCCGGGGAGTCAGCGGTGCCCTGTACCCGCAATCCGCTACAGCGGGGGTGATGTTCTGCCCCGGGCGGTTTTCTGCAGAGCCGCCCCCTGTAACTGGCGTTGAAGCCTGGGTCTTGCGCAACAGGAATCCGTGAACCGTGTCAGGGCAGGAATGCAGCAGCACTAAGCGGAAGCTTCTGTGTGCCGCAAGGCAGCCTGGGCCGAGTTAAGCGCAGGGGTAACGTCTGTGGAAGCCGTTCAAAGCAGGACGTGCGGATAAAAATAGAAGCAGAGAATCCATATAACGGGATTCTCTTTTTGTCTTATTATATTTTTTCCTTGCCCGCGCAAGTCGATTGTATTATAATATTCGCAGGCCAAAAGAAATGCGGCAGGCAGTAACCTGGCGGCGGCCTGGGATCAACCGTAAAGGAAGTACATAAAACAGAAAGAAAAAGGAAAGGGTGTGTCATTCATGAGAAGAATCGGTATCTTAACCAGCGGCGGAGATTGTCAGAGCTTAAATGCCACCATGCGCGGCGTGGCGAAATCATTATATAAAATGTTTGACGATGTGGAGATTGTCGGCTTTGAGGACGGCTACAAGGGCCTTATGTACGCGGACTACCGGGTGATGAAGCCGTATGAATTTTCGGGTATCCTGACGCTGGGCGGCACCATACTCGGGACCTCGCGCCAGCCGTTTAAGATGATGCGGACGCCGGACGAGAACGGGCTCGACAAGGTGGCGGCCATGAAGCACACCTACTATAAATTAAAGCTGGAGTGCCTGGTTGTCCTGGGAGGAAACGGAAGCCAGAAGACGGCCAACCTCCTGCGCGAAGAAGGGCTCAATATCGTATCCCTTCCCAAAACGATTGACAATGACTTATGGGGAACAGACTTAACCTTTGGCTTCCACAGCGCGATCGATATCGCAACAAATGCGATTGACTGCATCCATACAACAGCCGCCTCCCATGGCCGTGTATTTATCGTAGAGATTATGGGACACAAGGTGGGCTGGCTGCCCCTTTACGCCGGCATCGCAGGCGGAGCGGATATTATACTGATTCCGGAAATTCCCTATGACATCAAGGTTGTGGTGGACGCCATCAAGGGGCGCATGAAGAACGGCAAGAATTTTACGATCCTGGCCGTTGCGGAAGGCGCGATCTCCAAGGAGGATGCGGCCCTCTCCAAAAAGGAGCTGAAGGAAAAGAAAAAGAACGGGCCCACATATCCGTCCGTGGCCTATGAGCTGGGCGCCCTGATTGAAGAAAAGACCGGCCAGGAAGCCCGCGTGACCGTACCGGGGCACATGCAGCGCGGCGGCGAGCCGACTCCGTATGACCGCGTGCTGGCTACCCGTCTCGGCGCAGAGGCAGCGGAGCTGATCCGCAAAAAGCAGTATGGCTACATGGTAGCCGTGGACGGCAGGAAGATCACAAAGATCCCGCTGGAGGATATTGCAGGAAAGTTAAAGACCGTAGATCCCAAGAGCGACATTATCCGGGAAGCGAAATCCGTGGGTATCAGCTTCGGCGACGAATAAAGGAGAGCGCTGTCCATGTCCTATACTGCGTTATACCGGAAATGGAGGCCCGCCTCGTTTGATGAGGTAAGAGGCCAGGATCACATCGTTAAAACTCTCAAAAACCAGATAACGTCAGGACGCATCGGACACGCATATCTGCTCTGCGGAACCAGAGGCACGGGAAAAACCAGTATTGCCAAGATATTTGCCAGGGCAGTCAACTGTGAGCATCCCACAGACGGAAACCCCTGCGGCGAGTGTGCTCTCTGTAAGCAGATTGCGGCAGGCGCTTCCTTAAATGTCGTGGAGATCGACGCGGCGTCTAACAACGGTGTGGAGAATATCCGCGATATCCGCGAGCAGGTTCAGTACCCGCCCACAGAGGGGCGTTTCCGCGTATTTATCATAGACGAGGTTCATATGCTCTCGATCGGCGCGTTTAACGCGCTGCTTAAGACGCTTGAGGAGCCGCCGTCCTATGTGATATTCATACTGGCCACCACAGAGGCGCACAAGATTCCGATCACGATCCTGTCGCGCTGCCAGCGCTACGATTTCAAACGGATCACAGTCCCGGAGATTACAGCGCGTTTACAGGAGCTTACACAGGCGGAGCAGATGCAGGCAGAGGATCGCGCGCTCCGCTACGTGGCCAGGGCGGCCGACGGCTCCATGCGCGACGCCTTAAGCCTGCTGGATCAGTGCAGCGCCTTTCACTTTGGCGAGATACTGACCTATGAACATGTCCTGGAGGTACTGGGCGCGGTAGACAACCGCATCCTTGGCCGCCTGTTTAAGGCCGCCGCCTCCGGGGACGCGGGAAGCTGTGTCAGCGTGATCGAGGAGATGGTGATACAGGGGCGCGATCTGGGCCAGATGGTAAATGATTTTGTCTGGTATCTGAGAAACCTTCTGATCGTCATGGCTGCAGAGGATGCGGAGGATATGCTGGATATGTCCGCGGAAAATATTGCCGCGCTCCGCGAGGAAGCCATGCAGACGACAGGGGAGACGCTGATGCGCTATATCCGGATCTTTTCCGAACTATCCGGACAGCTCCGCTATGCAAGCCAAAAGCGCGTGTTGGTGGAGATCGCATTTATAAAACTGACTATGCCGTCCATGGAGCAGAACACAGATTCCCTGCTCCAGCGGATTTCCGCATTGGAAAAGAAGCTTGAGGAGCTGTCCCTGCATCCGTCGGCGTTTCCTGCGCCGGCATCGGAGAAAGGATGCGCGCAGGCGCTAAAAGAGCCGGGAGCCGGAGATATCCGGGAAGCGCAGACAGCGCCGGAAAAGCCGGTCGTGCTTCCCAGGGCCGAATACGACGATCTGATGCTGATTCGCGGGGAATGGGCAAAGATCGCCCGCCTGACAAACGGGGCCGTGCGCGCCGCCCTCAAAAATACAGCGGTGGAGCCGGGAGGCGGAGGCTGCCTCTGCATCGTATTCACGCTGCCGGGCAACTATTCGATTGTCAACCGTGAAAGCGTTTTAAAAGAGCTGAAACAGATTGTTGAGGAGACATATCAGAAACAGATTGAATTTAAAGCGCGCCTGGAGTCCTCGGGGGAGCTAAAGGACACGGCATATGTCAGCGACGAGGATCTGAAGGTGATCCATGAAGATATTGTGATTGAGGATGACTAATACAGCATTTCAACATAAATGAGAGACTATGAATTTCAGGAGGAGAAGCACACCATGGCAAAACGTGGCGGTTTTCCAGGCGGAATGCCTGGCAATATGAATAATATAATGAAGCAGGCTCAGAGAATGCAGCGTCAGATGGAGGAAACCACCAAAGAGCTCGAGGAAAAGCAGTACACGGCCTCAGCGGGCGGCGGCGCGGTGTCTGTGACCGTTTCAGGAAAGAAGGAGATTCTGTCCGTAAAGCTTTCTGAAGAGGTTGTGGATCCGGAGGATATTGAGATGCTTCAGGATCTGATTGTGGCCGCGACGAATGAAGCGCTGCGCCAGGCAGAGGAGGAGAGCAGCGCTGCGATGGCAAAACTCACAGGCGGCCTGGGAGGTCTTGGCGGAGGATTCCCGTTCTAGGATTATGGATTATTACAGTACGCAGATCACAAAGCTCATAGGGGAACTGTCAAAGCTTCCCGGCATCGGGAGCAAGTCGGCCCAGCGCCTGGCATTTCATATCATCAATATGCCAAAAGAACAGGCGGAGCATCTGTCAGCGGCCATCATGGAAGCCAGACAGAACGTCCGCTACTGCCGGGAGTGCTGCACCCTGACGGATGAAGAGCTGTGCCCCATCTGTAAGAGCGACAGACGGGATCATAAAACCATCATGGTCGTGGAGAACACGAGAGATCTCGCGGCCTATGAGAAGACGGGGAAGTATGATGGAGTTTACCATGTGCTGCATGGAGCCATATCGCCGATGCTCGGCATCGGTCCGGGGGATATCCGTTTAAAAGAGCTGATGACGCGCCTCCAGAAGGAGGAGACGCAGGAGGTCATTATCGCCACGAACTCGAATCTGGAGGGGGAGACGACGGCCATGTACATCAGCAAGCTTGTAAAACCATCCGGAATCCGGGTGACGCGGATTGCCAGCGGAGTTCCGGTGGGAGGCGATTTAGAATATATTGACGAGGTGACGCTTCTGAGGGCCCTGGACGGCCGCACGGAGCTGTAGCCGCAGGATATTACCGGGACAACAAAACGCCGGCGGATGCCGCGGGCGCTTAGGAGATGCGAAAGAGATGGATAAGTACGAGTTTAATATAAAGGTTGAACAGATAAAAAAACTGGTAAATAAGGGCGATTACGAGACAGCCATGAAAATTGCCGACGCAATTGACTGGCGGCGCGTGCGCAGTACGAGCCTTCTCACCATGGTAGCCCAGGTATACGAGCGGAACGCGGAATATCAGGAGGCAAAGGATATTCTTCTTCTGGCCTTTGAGCGGGCCCCCATCGGAAAGGGGCTCTTGTTTAAATTAACGGATCTGGCGCTGCGCGAGGGCAATGTCCAGGAGGCGGAAGCTTACTACCGGGAATTCTGCGAACAGGCAGGGGACGATCCGCGTCAGTTCCTTCTGTGGCATTTGATTTTAGAGGCCAGGGAGGCCCCCCTGGAACAGCAGATAGCGACTCTGGAGCGCTATTGCCAGGAGGATCTCGATGAGAAATGGCTGTACCGTCTGGCGGAGCTCTACAGGCAGGCAGGGCGGGATGAAGACTGTGTCCAGATCTGCGATAAGATCATGCTGCTTTTTGGTCTGGGGAAATATGTGGATAAAGCCATGGAGCTGAAGCAGCAGTTCGCACCGCTGTCAGAGTATCAGATGGATCTGGTAGAAAACCGTGAAAAATATGAGGAAAAACTGCGCGCTGTGGAGGAGGAGTACCAGAAACCTGCTAACCGCCGTTTAATACAGAGACAGGAATATTACAATTCGGAGGAAAATGAGATGGAGACAGGCAGGGATACATCCGGAGCGGAGATGGAAGCGATCCTCCATGAAGCCAGGGCAAAGGAGGAGCTGGCCAGAGAAATGTCAAAGCTGGAGCCATACGGCGAGGAGGAGGCTGCAGGCGGCGGAGAAACGAGAGTTTTCAGTCCGGCCCGCGACGTCCGCCCCGCCCGGCAGCCGCTCCAGGCCGAAGAGGATTCGCAGGCGCGTGACTGGCCGGAACAGGCGATAGCCCAAAAAGAGGCGTCGGCAACGGCAGAACCGCTGAAAATGAGCGCGGATGTGGATAAGGATATGGAGCCCTCGTCCACCGCCTCGCCGGGCGAATATGAAGAGCAGCCCGGGCCTTATATGGAGGAGCCGGCTGCCTATGAGGAACCGGACGCCTATGAACAGCCGGACGCTTACGAAGAGCTTCAGGACACCTATGAAGAGCAGTCCGAATCCTATGAGGACGAGATTTCTGAGATTGAGGACTGGGATCTGGCTCTGGAAGACAGATATCACCTCATGCTTGAGGCAGTAAGCCGGGAAGACGGCATAGCCATGGCTGTGGAATGTTTAAAAAGCATTCACCGTGAGATGGGGAGAAAAAATCCCGTGGCAAAAGTCAGCGGCGACAAATTAAACCGCAAAGGGCTCTATGCCGTGGCAGAACGCCTGCCGGGAAAGGATCTGATCATCGAGGGGGCGGCGGATCTGGATTCGGTTGTGATCGACGAATTAGACGCATTGATCGACCAGGATCAGACCGGTATCGTACTCGTGCTGTTCGACACGCCGCCCCGTTTACAGCAGATGTACATGCAATATCCTGATTTTGCGCAGAAATTCCGCTATATTCAATATCCGGATATGGATATGAATGCACAGCCCGGAGAGGAGCAGGAGACGGCCCGGGAAACGGAAATGCTTAGAATGGCGGCGGCAAGAGAGGAAGAGGCGGCGAGGCAGAGGCTGGCGGCCCATGAGGAGGAGATCCGGCGTCAGGCCCGCAGTATGGCGGAAGCCGAAGCCGCCAGCCAGGCGCGCCGTCAGGCCGAATATGAAGCTTCCAGGCAGGCGCGCCGTGAAGATGAATACGAAGCCGCTGAAGAAGCGCGCCGCAAGGCTGAATATGAAGCCGCCGTAAAGGCCCGCCGTGAGGCGGAATACGGAGAAGATGAGGAAGCGCGCCGCCAGGCCGAGTATGAGGTGTCAAAAGAAGCGCGCCGCGCGAGATATGAGGCGTCAAGGGCAGCCCGCCGTAAGGCGGAAGACGAACTGACGCAGGAAATCCGCCGCAGGACAGAAGACGACGCCGCTGAAGCAGCGCGTTATCAGGCCGAAAAAGAGGCGGACGAGGCTATCTATCAGGAGGAATACAGAGCAGAGCAGATGCGCCGCGAGGCGGACGAAGAGGCCGCAAGCCTTCAGGAGCGCTATGAGGAGGATGCCTCTGATGACGGATACAGCGACTACGCGCCGCAGGAAGGAGAGCCGGACGACGGGACGGTCATGGATGTAGAAGAATTTACGCAATATGCCTGCAAATATGCATCTGAGATCGACTGCAGCATTACAGGAAAGAGCCTTCTGGCCCTGTATGAGCGCGTGGAAATGATGGAGGAGGACGGAGCGCCTCTTACCCGGACGAGCGCGGAGGATTTGATAGAAGAAGCGGCTGACAGGGCGGAGAAAAAATCATTCGGCGGCCTGTTCTCGCCAAAATACGACAAAGAGGGGCTTCTGATCCTGAAAGAAAAGCATTTCTTTGACTCATAAAAGGAAAAAACGTGCATTACGGTAACCGTTCAGGCTGTCTGAACGGTTACGCATTACACACGCCGGATAATGCGAGGTGTTTTAAGTGTCTATAAAATTAATAGCCCTGGATCTGGACGGGACGCTGCTCACAACCGATAAGCGGATCACGGCCCGGACCAGAGCGGCAATAGAAGAATGTGAAAAAAGAGGAATAGAGATTGTACCTGCCACCGGCCGCGCCATGAGAGCCGTACCGGCCGAGATTTTAGAGCTTCCAGGCGTGAGATACGGGATATTCACGAACGGCGCTTCCGTCTGGGATATCAGGGAGGAAAAAAGCATTGCCGCTCAGTATATCGACTGGCAGACAGCGCTCAAAGCGATCGAAATACTGGAGAGATATCCGATGCTGTATGATCTGTATATCGAAGGGCGGGGAATCTGTGAAGCGCAGTTTCTGGAACGTCTGGAGGAGTTTGGCGTACCGCCGGAAAATTGCCGTATTATCCGCAGCTCACGGCAGCCGGTTCCAAATTTAATTGCCTATTTAAAGGAATTCCACCCCCCTGTCCAGAAAATCAACCTGATTTTCCGGGAAAAAGCAGTAAAAGCAGAGGTCAGGCGCGAACTGTCACAGATAGACGCCCTGAGCGTTACCTCTTCCCTGCCATGGAATCTGGAAGTGAACGCGCAGGGAGCGACAAAGGGAGGCGGCCTGGAGCGTCTCAGAGCGCATTTAAACATTTCCCGTGAAGAAACCATGGCATTTGGGGACGGAGAAAATGACCTCCCCATGCTGCAGGCAGCCGGGCTCGGCATTGCGATGGAAAACGGAGCGGACTTCCTCAAAAAACAGGCGGATATTATCACCCTGACAAATGACAGGGACGGAGTAGCCGCCGCCATAGAGCAATATGCCCTTGGAGAATAAGAATGGAAAAATGGCTGTCAATTGCGGTCGGAGTATATCTGGCCGGTATGATACTTTACGGACATTATAAAGGCTTTATCAAGCTCTCCGTTTCGGCAGCAGCTCTGATCGCCACCCTTCTGATTGCCCGCGGCGTCACTCCCAGGGCGGCTGATTTTATAAAAACCAACACCGGAATTTGCGCCGCCTTTGAGGAAAGCATTCTGTCTGCGCTGAATCTCAGCGAGACGGCCGATCAGGCAGGCCCGTCCGGACAGCGGATGATCATCGAGACGCTGGAGCTGCCCAAACAGCTAAAGGACGCTCTGCTGGAAAATAATAATAACGAGGTCTACCGCGTACTCGGCGTGGAGGCATTCAGCGGCTACATCGCGAAATATCTGGCCAACAGTATCCTCAATATGATCCTGTTCCTGATCCTGTTTGTAATTGTATTTACCGGCATTAAGATTGTAACGGTCTGGCTTGACCTGGTGGCGCGCCTGCCTGTTTTAAGCGGAGTCAACAAGATAGCAGGAGGCATTTTGGGAGGTGTGGAAGGCGTACTCTACCTGTGGGTAGCGTTTCTGTTCATTACAGCCTTTTCCGCCACCTCGATAGGCAGGCTCCTGATCCGTCAGATAGAAAGCAGCGCATGGCTGTCCTTTCTGTATGAGAGAAATCTGCTGGGAGGCTTCGCAATGGCGGTCATAAAGCATATTTTATAGCTCTTTACAGATCGGATAATGCGGGACAAAGTTGGCAGATAGGTCAGAGAATCTGCTGCGCTGGCTGTACGAAAACGCAGTGGCCCTATGCCCGTAACAGTTCAGGGTCATCTGAACTGTTACACTGAAGGAGCGTTATTAAAAAAGCCAAAAATATCCTTGACAAGCTGTATGGGAGATGTTATAGTTTAATCCCGATGTACAACATCGGCAAATTGAACAGAATATTCATCTGTATCAAACAACGGCTGTCCCGTTAGCAGATGCAGGAAAATAAAAAAGTCAAATAAAGTAGTTGACAGATACGGAAAGATATGGTATTATATCTAAGCTGTCAGCGAGATGACAGCTCAAGCAAAGAAAAGAAATAAAAAAGTTGTTGACAAATGTAGAAACATGTGATAGACTATAAAAGTTGCTACAAGAGATAACAACACAGAACCTTGAAAACTGAACAGTATATAAAACCCTGAAAATTCTTAAGATAAAAGGCTTATGGTTAAGCCTTGAAGTTTGAGAAAACATTCAGAACAAAACCAAACAGTAATAACGGTTAAAATTAG